>PFXB01000114.1 GCA_002791435.1 candidate division WWE3 bacterium CG_4_9_14_3_um_filter_43_9 | reverse complement strand
CATCAGCAAAAGCAAAATAGAAATGTTGGTTCCGGAAACGACCACGATGTGGGTAAGGCCCGTTTGACGAAGATTGTTGGAAAAATCGTCATCAAAGCCGCTTTTGATGCCGAGCAGCATTCCATTCAAAAGAGCAGCCTGCGGTTCGGGAAAAAAGCGATTCGTTTTTTCCTGAATGGTGTTTTTCAAAAGAAATAAATTACGGATAATTTGCTTACGCGAATCTACTCCCACGACTTGAATTTGAGGATTAGTCAAAATTCCAAAAATCCAATCCTGTCTTAAATACTCACGATAATCAAAATCGTCGAAATCCTGCGGTTCTTCGATCAAGCCTGTAATTTCCAGGATCTGACCATACTCGTAATTTCGGAACTTAGTAGTTTTGATCAAAACCTTGCCCGGCTGTGAAATCAAATACTCCTCTTTTCCTGAAAATGCCATTTTTAATTTATTTAAAATAACTTTTTGCGAAGAGGCCTTTTTCTCTGGAATATTGTCCACGACTCCGCTTAAAACTATATTTTTCCCATAAAGGTTGCCGAATTGATTTTCCGCTTTTTCTAAATCTTTAAAAAATAATTCAGACCGCATGAATCCCCCTGCCAGCAATAAAATAAAAATCAGGAAAAATATTTTAGGATATTTTTTCTCAACTCTAAAAAAAATAATCGCCAGCGAAACTATACCGATCACTACCCATAAATAATTCGACGAGAAAAATTCATTGATAAGTATTCCAAAAATGAGAAAAAGGCAGGTATAAAACAAAGGCGGCATTTTCATAATTATTTTAGAGGGTGATCCTCTTTTGCTTTTGCTTTTACTTTTACTTTTGTTTTTACACTCACAAAATGATTTGTTCCTTTATTTTTTCAAAAACTGACGAGGGAATTATTTTTCTGGTGATTAAATCTTCGAGGGCTTGATAGGGACGATTGTCGATGATGGCTTTGGCTCTTTTTTCGCCTATCCCGGGAAGAGAGTCCAACTGCTCATAACTGGCTTTATTGAGGCTAATTTTAGACGGAGCCGTCTCGGTTTGACTAAAGCTTTCCTGGTTGGGATTTTGACTATTGTCGGCTGATTTTTTGGTAAAATAGATTTTCTGGCCGTCAAAAATTTTTTCGGCGAAATTGATATTTTTGGAAATTAAATCCAAATCTGCCTCCTCACTCAAACCTCCGGCTTGATCTAAGGCATCTTGAATCCTTGAGTTTTCGTCCAGTGAATAAACATCGGGGTTTTTAACTGCTCCCGAAACGTCAACTATAATTTTGTTACTCGTTTGATTTTCATCTTGACTGACAGTTTCCTGATGTTGATCGGTCTTTTCAACAATTTTAATCTCGGGATTTTTCTTATAGTTCAGCGCTCCCCAAATTCCACCGCTAATAATTATTAAGCCAAGTAAAACCAAACCAATTGGCTTTTGGCGTTGGCTTAAATAATCTTTAACATTTGCTATTCTTGCTATTAATAAAGAAAAATTGAAACCATCTTTCCCAGACATTAGGCAATATTAAACCATAAATGCCTCAAAAATTCAATGATTATTTTGCGAGCGTTAATTACCCCGATCGTAAGATCTTAAGATATGATGAAATTGCTCGAAAGCAATTTAAAGCCAAAATCACTCGCGAAGCCTGCCTGCCGGCAGGCAGGCGAGCGAAAGAAGATCCCATGAGTATCAAGCTCATGAAGATTCATTTTGAGAGGGAACCAGAGAATGCTACTGTTGACCGTTGTGAAGAATTACAGCAGTAAAAAATTAATTATTCTGCCCGGCACAAAAATTATTTTTTTAATCTTTCGCCTGTCAAAATATTTTCTGAATTTATTATCTGCCAAAATTATTTTTTGCGCCTCATCCTGCTCGGTATTTTTTTCAATTGCGATGGTCCCGCGGGTTTTACCATTGATCTGAACGACCAAAGTTATAACCTCATTCTGAATTAATTTATCGTTGTATGACGGCCAATTCTGCTGAAGAACTGACCATTTTAGACTTTTATCTCCGTATTTTCTCTGCCAGACTTCCTCAGTGATGTGCGGAACGATCGGAGCTAACATTAAGGTTAAAGTTTTTCGGCAATCATTTTTAACCTTTGACGAAAGATTATTTTTATTTCCCAAAATTTTATTCAAAAATTCCATCAAAGTTGCCACCGCGGTATTAAATTTGAATTTTTCAATATCCTCCCCGACCTTTTTGACTGTTTTATTCTTTAGGCTGACAATTTCCCTGTCTTGACTGTCCCCCGCCGATTTATCCGTGTCAAAGATAGAATTCCAATATTTATCTAAAAACCGTCTCGTTCCCCTAATTCCTTTATCATTCCAGGCAATTTCCTGTTCAAAAGGTCCAATAAAAAGTTCATACATCCGCAGGGCATCCGCTCCGAATTTTTCCACCGTCTCGTCGGGCGTCACAACATTTCCTAAAGATTTACTCATTTTCCTGCCGTTTGAGGCCAAAATCATTCCCTGATTTTTTAATTTGGTAAATGGTTCATCAAAAGAAATCAGATTCGCATCATACATCACTTTGGTGTAAAAACGGGCATACAAAAGGTGCATTACCGCATGTTCGGCACCACCCACATACAAATCCACCGGCATCCAATATTTAGTCGCTTGCTTCTCAAAGGCAAAATTCTCATGATGAGGAGAGACAAAGCGCAAAAAATACCAGGATGAACAGGCAAATCCGTCCTGCGTGTCGGTTTCCCTTTGAGCTTTGCCACCGCACGCGGGACATGCAGTTTCTACAAAGGCAGGATATCTGGACAATGGAGAACGACCACTCCCGCTCGGTTCAAAATCAGTGAGGCGTGGAAGCAAAACCGGCAGATCTTTTTCCGCCACCGGAACAGTCCCGCATTTTTCGCAATGAATCATCGGAATCGGAGCCCCCCAATAGCGCTGGCGGGAAATCAACCAATCGCGCATTTTATATTGCACTTTTTTGTGTCCCCACCCATTTTTCTCTACCGTTTGGGCTATCTTTTCGGATGCCTGTTCCGAAGTCAAACCATTAAACGTGCCCGAATTAATCAGTTTGCCTTTTTCGGTAAAGACTTGAGCGGGAAATTCAGATTGATATCCCTTTGTCGGCTTTATAACTTCTTTGATAGACAGCTTAAATTTTTTGGCAAAAGCAAAATCGCGCTCGTCATGGGCCGGTACAGCCATAATCGCTCCAGTCCCATAGGTTAATAAAACATAATCCGCCACCCAGATTGGAATTGATTTATTATTTAATAGATTGATGCAGTAAGAACCAGTAAATACACCTGTTTTTTCACGTTCTTCTGACAGTCTGTCGATTTCCGTTTTCTTTTTCGTTGCCTCAGTATATCTTAAAACCTCTGCTTTCTGTTGCGATGAAACTATTTTTTTCACCAAAGGATGTTCCGGAGCCAACACTAAAAAGGTTGCCCCAAAAATCGTGTCAGGACGGGTGGTAAAAACTGGAATAATCTCGCTTCCGATTTTAAAGTTGATAATTAATCCTTCTGATCTACCAATCCAATTACGCTGCATAAGTTTGATTTTTTCCGGCCAATCGATTTTATCTAAATCGAAAAGAAGCCGATCGGCATAGGCTGTTATCTTAAAAAACCACTGTTTAAGGCCCTTTTTGGTCACCTCGCTACTACAACGCCAGCATTTTCCGTCCTCCACCTGTTCATTGGCTAAAACGGTTTTACACGAAGGGCACCACCACTGCTGCGCCACCGCCTGGTAGGCTAATCCGCGTTTATAAAGCAATAAAAACAACCATTGTGTCCATTTGTAATACGAAGGATCGGTGGAATTTATCTCCCGCTCCCAATCGTAGGAGGTTCCGATTAAACGAAGTTGACGCTTAAAGTTGGCCACATTTTGGGAAATAGCATCCATGGGGTGAATGTTTTTCTTGATGGCGTCGTTTTCCGCCGGCAGTCCAAAAGCATCCCAACCCATGGGATGCAAGACATTAAATCCTTTCATTCTTTTATAGCGGGAAATGACGTCGGTGGGGACATAATTGCGGCAATGACCGACTGATAAAGAAGCGCCGGAAGGATAAGGGAAAAAATCCAGGCAGTAGTATTTGGGTTTGCTTTTATCTTGAGTGGTTTTATAAAGCTTTTTCTCTTCCCATTCTTTCTGCCATTTAGATTCGATCTTTTGGGGGTCATACTTTTCCATGGAAATTTCCTTTACTTAGCTCTTGATATTTTTTGAAATAATAGGCGTACATGCTACCTGTTGGGCGCAAAACTGCCTTTGTCACTTGGGTATACTCCGAAAAATGGCCGGCGTTTAACCTTATTCCCTGAGTTGTTGTTAGATTAATCAAATAGGCGATTGATAAATCTTGTCTGTTGAGTTCGATTTTAAATTTACGGGTAAATTGTCCCACTAAGATTTTATCACGGGGATCAATGGTAAGCCCAAGCTCTGCCCTGGCGATGCGCTCTAAAGTTGTATCAATGGTTTCTCCTTTATACATGCGCAATCCAGGCAACGCCCACACGTTTTTATATGGCGCAATTTTGCGTTTGACAAAAATAATTCCTCATCATTGTAATTGATAAGCAAATCAAAAGTCGGCATAATCGCATGCTTTAAAAGAATCTCAAAGGTTTCGCGCGGTAAGGGATGATGTTGTGTGAGCATGAAAAGTGGATTTATTGCTTGATGAAGAGGTTTCTCCTCTCCAGGAGGAGAAACCTCTTCCGCCTGAATTCTAACTCTGGTGGACCGTGGGAGATTCGAACTCCCGATCTCTTCCATGCCATGGAAGCGCTCTACCAACTAAGCTAACGGCCCAAAACTTCTACAATGACCAGTATTGTAGCAAAAAATTTAGCAATTTGGTAGATCATAACTATTATTTGTGATAAAATCAAGACAACCATGACCGAAAAAGATCTTCTCAGACGTTGGCGGCAAAGCGCCAACAAAAACTTAAAAACCGCCGAAGATATGTTAAAGTCCAATCATTATGATTGGGCGCTTTTCATTGGTCAACTGGCGCTTGAGAAATTACTGAAAGGATTGGCGGCTCAAAAAATCCACGTCGCTCCACCTCGTATCCATGATCTAAACAAACTTGTCGAAATTGCTCAGATAGATTTGACGGAAAATCAGAAGAAAGACTTGGCCGAAATTACACGGTTTCACATCCAGGCAAGATATGACGATGTCAAGTATGAACTTTACAAAGCTGCGACCAAAAAATATACGGAAAAATGGTTTGACAAAATCAGGGAGTATTTCAAATGGCTAAAAAGTCTTTACTAAAAGACAGTCCTGAAAATCTTATTCATCAATACTACCAGTTGTTAATCAAAAACGGCATCCCGGTGGAACAAATCATTATGTTCGGATCATACGCTAAAAATCAGGCCAGATATGATAGCGATCTGGATGTGGCGGTTGTTTCCAAAACTTTCGGAAAAAATTCCTTCCGTGAGATGGTAAAATTGTCCAAAATCGCTCTAGGGGTTGAATCTTTGATTGAACCACATCCTTACCATCCTAAAGATCTTAAAGACAAGTGGGATCCCCTGGCTAATGAAATCCGCAATTTTGGGAAAAGAATAATTTAAAATTTTAGCAACCGAAGTTCTTAAACCTCTTCTTTGTATTGACTAGAGCACCAGGCTGGTGTACAGGCTATAAACAACTTACATCTTCCTTCCCAATAAAATTTTTCTTTTGGCATAATTATGGCCTCATCGCCTTCTTCTAACTTCACCTTTTTCCCTAAAACAGCTAAATCGACCTTGCCAGATAAAACATAAACTAATTCTTTACAAATCATATTCATAATCCATCCTTCATGGGGGTAACGGCCCAATATCTCAGCTATGGCACCATTGATTTCTGTGTCTCTCAAGGGGTATTCCATCACCATGCAGGTGTGGCTATTTTTTACTTTTTCTACCTGATTCTTTTTGATTATTTTCATAATCATCCACTCTCATACTATGAAAGTGCTCAACCAACTAAGCTATAGCTAACCCAAAATAATTAGGTCAAAAACGGTAGGAGTAGTTTCGTCCCATAGTTATAGTTTGAAATTTTGCTACTACTTCTGCTAGAGATTCACATTGAACATTGGATATTTTGTCTTTACCATACTTCCAAACATGCTCCTGCGGGTTTGTATCCGGCGCATAAGCAGGAAGGTTGATCAGGTGAATAGGTTTTAGGGTTGTTGAGAGTTTTTTCTTAATTTTCTTTCCCTTATGGAACCTGGCATTATCCCAGATGACGCAGATTCTTTTGTCAGAGTATTTGGTTACCAGCTCTTCTAAAACAGGAATAATGGTGTCCTGTTTTTGCCATGCAAGTGGGTACAAAAGTTCCTCCCCTGTTTTTAGGTTTAGAAAACCTATAAATGATTGCGCTTCTCTTTTTCTCTCTACCTCGATAACTGATTTTTGTCCCTTGGGAAGCCATAACCTCCGGATGACTGCTTCCCAGACAATTCGGCACTCATCCGAAACAAATACCTTCCAGGCCGGATCTTTTAAGAGTGGTTTTATCTCTTGTCGGATTTCTTTTATTCTACGAATAATCTTTGCTTCATCTCGGTGTCTATCAAAGGTGCCGGGTAGGTGAAAGGAAAAATTATGGAGTTTAAATATTAACCGGTATGATTCAGCGGATGCATACTCCACTCCAAACTCAGCTTTAATATATGATTTAAGTGTTGAAACATCCCAAAATGAGGATGGGATGCCATAATCGGAAGGTTTCTGTGAGAGTATTTTCCTCAAACTTTGTTTTTGGGACTCTGTCAGTTTGGCAGCATTATCTCCCTGATAGTTGGGGAAGAGAGAGGATATACCGGTCTTGTGATAACCTTTAATCCATTCCCTCACTGTCTTTTCATTCCTTAAAAGTAATTTAGAGATTTGATGTGCGGAGAAACCCTGATTAAAAGTCAAGATTGTCTGTGCTCTTTCTCTTACGAGATTTTGCTGGGATTTCCTAAAATGCTGTTTTAATAGCTCGGCTTCCTTACTAATTAATTGGACTGGATCTAACATAGACTACCAGTATCTCACAACCTGTAGTAGTGGTAAATTCTATTTGGGGCTATTATAACAACCTATTTCTATGCCTCGTATTTTAGCAAATGCTCAACCCCAATGGCAGTCTGAATTGAGTGAGCGGATTTTTTCGGTGAGACTTAGAGGAAATTTCACGCTTAAAAGCCGCGCTGCCTCAGTTGGTAAAAACCAGTTCGCCGCAACATTTTCAGTGTTTAATCTTATTTTTGGAATAATATCAACCTCGCAAAGGTAAGTTGCCAAAATTAGTCCGATTTCTCCCTTTTGATTTGGAATTCTAATCTCTGTCAAATCCATAGAAAAAGGATACATAGCTTTAATCCGGGTGATGCCTGTTTCTTCAAACAATTCACGCCTTAGAGTTTCTTCAACCTTTTCACCACGTTGAACTCTTCCTCCCGGTAAGTCCCAATAAGAACTGCCAGTATATTGTTTTAAGGTGGCTTTGTTAACCTGTAAAAGCAGAATTTCACCTTCTTTGTTCCTAATGATAGCTTTTATTCTCAAATGATAACATTCTTCCATTTTACCCTCCTGATTGACTAACATGTAAGTCGCAAGGAAACAGCTGGCCCATCTTGTCCATATATCTCGTAGGACATTATTCAAGCTTATTATTGCCTCAAGTAAAAGTCAACATCTTGTCAGCTTCTACCGCATTTGCTACATTTAATGTATGAGTAATCGATTTTTTCTGGACTATTTTTTTATATTACCACTCGTGGATTTACTCTGGTGGGTATTTATCATTCTTATCTATTTTTTTAAACATCGACGTTTAAAGTTTTATCAATACGTCTTTAGTATTCGCAACTACTATTTGGCAGTCGCGCCGCTTCTAATTTCCCTCCTCGTGGTTTCTATAATGTATCATTCCCTAAAACCGTTATTTTTCTTTTCGCTTTTTGCCGTCGCCGGAGTTTTCGGTGAATCTATCTTTTCCTTTTGGTGGGATTGTCTGTTTGATAAAAGATTCTGGGTCTATGGGGTAAAACCTATTTTTCACTCTTATAGTAGTCTTCTAAATTTCGTTCCCTGGGGTGCCGGCGGAATGCTTTATCTGGCAATCTTGGAAGTTCTAGGTATGAAATTTTTAAACCCGCTCTATCATGTGAGTTTCTTTTCCGACAAACCATTCTATGTAATTTTTTCCCTAGGATTCATCTCAATTCTAATTTTTACCTTTGTTTTCGCCTATCTTGCCCGTAGAAGAAAAAAATGGGGATTTGAGTTTCGCAAAGTTAATATAGCCAACTATCTCACCTTTTGCCTTCCAATCACAATTCCTCTCCTGACTCTCTCGATTTTCAGCGCCATTGATTATTTTTACCTTACCGTGTTTTTTGGTTTTATTGCCTTCATATTCGAATATCTTTTTGGGAAGTTTTTAGTTTTTTTCATTTCTAAAAAATTTTGGTACTACACCTATTTTACTTTTGACAGAAAACATTCAACTGTGCTAATCATCCTACCAGCAGCTGCCGGAGGTTTCCTTTTCTGGACTGTATATTTGCTTGCCGAAAAACTATAGATTCCCACAGGCTTTACGCCGTGGTACTCTGAAATCGCAGGTTCCCGCCGAATCGGCGGGCGACTTCGTCGAATATTTTTGAAGGATTCACCCACGGGTAAACCCGTGGTTCTCTCCTGCGATTATAGATATTACGCTCGTAATGTAACTTATGGAGTCGGGGGGACTTGAACCCCCAACCTCCCCGCTGCGGGCGGGGCGCTCTACCATTAAGCTACGACCCCGTAAAATAACTTAAAATTTATATCTCAAATCTCAAAACTGAAAACAAAATGCGATTAGCAACTAGCTGCTGGCTAAAGAAAAGTCAAAAGCCTGCCCTGAGTCCTTCTCCGCCGATTCGGCGGATCAGGATAAACTCCGTCGAGGGGTCAAAAGTTAAAGGTTAAAAGTCAAAATAACTCAAAACGCAAAATTCAAAAGTAAGACAAAGTTGTGATTCCCTCCGCCGACTCGACGGATTGAACAATAAGATTATTATTCTTCAACTAACCCGCCGCTTTGGCATAACCAACGCCCACGATTTATCCGTGGTGGTGCATTAAATTATCTATGCCAGCGTTTTGGAATACTACCTAATCCTTACTCTCCACAGGTTCCCCGGCTCTCGATTCTACCTCCCGCAACAGATGTTTCATCAACATATATCTATGACAATTGCGAACGATGGATTTTGCCATAAGGCTATCTTCATCGTAACTTTCTATGTCTAAACCCTCCGTCTGTAGATCATATGGTTTTTCTGGGACTTCTCCTAGGCAATACGCTGCATCATGTAATTTGTCATCCTGGATTCTTTTAAAGTAATCGGCTACAGAAGAACAGTCGCCGTTCCTCCAACTAGTTCTTACCGACTCAAGCCCCTGCAATTCCGTTCGCTCTGATTCCGACCAGATCCTCAATAATTTTTCTTCTTGTTTGTCTTTTCCCATCTTAGCTTTTTCTCTCATTATTCCTAATTCGTAAAAGGCTACATCTTCTTGACTCCGTCCAATCTCGCTGGTCAGATAACCATCGACATTAGTCTCCGATGGAGTGTATAATTCCTGCCTGCCAAACAAAATATAGTCTTCCACCACCCTGGGATTAAAACCCCTTTGCTCGAGAGCAGAAACAATAGCTGACATTCCTTGGGTCTCTAAAACCTCTCGGAGTTGTTCCCTGCGCTGTGTTTCATCTGGTTTTGGTGTTTCTTCTGACATGTTTACTCCTTCTAAAGTAAAAGAATTAATTTGTTTAAAATTTACCTTTTGCGGTTTTGCCTCCTTTCTTCGAGTTTTTTAGCTTTAATCTTTAGCTTTGCACTTTAAACTTATGTTATCTTACTTTGCTCTCTTCCCTTTCAGCAAATCCTCTATCTCAAAGATAGGAATGGTCTCTTCCTCTTCTGTCTTTTTTTGGGCCTCTTTTTCCGCTTGGAAAAGCCTGAGAACTATTTCCCGCTTGAGTTTTTCCAATCCCTCACCGGTGGCGGCCGAAATACCGATGACCAAAACTCCCTTGCGCTTGTAACTGCGCTCAATCTCCAAGGCGACATCGCGTACCCAGGAAAGATCAATTTTATTGATAACCAAAATCTGCGCCTTATCCCCGAGTTTTGTATCAAACAAAGAAAGCTCGCGGTTTATTGTCTCCATGTCTTTAAGGACATCGCCGACCTTGACTTTGGGGTCTTCCGGACCTATTAAATGGACCAAAATTTTGGTTCTTTCAATGTGGCGTAAAAACTCATACCCCAAACCCTTGCCCTGGGAAGCGCCGGCGATAAGACCGGGAATATCGGCCACCACAAAACTTTTTCCCTCGGCCTCGGCTACTCCCAGATTTGGCTCCAGGGTGGTAAACGGATAAGGAGCGATCTTAGGTCTGGAAAGGGTCAATCTCGAAATCAGGGTTGACTTGCCGGCATTGGGCAGACCCACGATACCTACATCGGCCATCAATTTTAACTCTAAAAACAACCATTTTGCCTCACTTTTCTCCCCTGGCTCGGCTATCCGCGGCGTTTGATTTACGGCTGATTTAAAGTGATCGTTCCCTCGCCCGCCCCTTCCTCCTTTGGCTATCAAAAAACTCTGGTTTTTCTCGGACAAATCAGCCACAATCGGCAACTGTAATAATTTTTTATAATCTTTAATTTTAAAGTCCTGAGAACTTTCCCGAATAATGGCCCCCCGAGGAATCAAAATATATAAATCTTCACCGGATCTGCCTGTCTTTTTTGCTCCTTCTCCATCTCTGGCATTCTCAGCTTCGAACTTGGCCTTATATTGAAAATCGCGTAAGGTGTGCTTTTCCTCGGAGGATTGCAAGTAAACATCTCCGCCTTTTCCGCCATCGCCTCCATCGGGTCCACCCTTGGGCACAAATTTTTCGCGGCGGAAAGAAATACAACCATTGCCTCCATTCCCGGCCCGGACTTCGATTTTAGCAATATCTATCATTTTTAAACCCTCTTTCGGTTTTAGTTTTCTGCAGATGACGATCCTCCGTGTGTCATTCCCAATCTGATCAGGAATCCATACCATTGCTTCTGGTTTCCCGCTTTCGCGGGAATGACAGGGGTGGTTTTGTCTTTCCTGAATCCCTTCGGTCAGTCCTCATTTCCGCACGGGATCCTCACGTCGCCCCCGCCGATTCGGCGGGGACTCCTCAGGATGACCACCGGTTTTTTTAATTTTCAATTGTCGATTGTCAATTTTCAATTATAACTACTTTCCTTCTATCTGTCATCCTTTACCTCAACAGAAAAAATATCTTTAAACCTGACAATTCTTAAAAAAGGGAACTTGAGTTTCTGATTAGAGAACTGAAAGCGGGTCGATCGCCACGCCGTTGCGTTCGATGACAAAGTGAAGATGGCAACCATAAGCTAAACCGGTGGCACCCATAGAACCGATCAACTGTCCTTTGGTCACGTATTGGCCGGCTGAGACAGCCGTGCTAGAAAGATGGGCATAGCGGGAATAGTAACCATTGCCGTGATTAATCCAGACTGTTAAACCGTATCCTCCAGCGCGCCAGCCGGAAACATCAACATAACCTGAATCAGCCGCATAAATGCCTGTCCCACAACTATTGGCCAGGTCGATTGCCCCATGAAAATAACCATAAGACCAACCGAAATAGCGCGTTAATGATCCGTTGGTCGGCCAAGCAAACTGCCCAGAACCTGAAACCGGAGACTGAACCGGCAGATTGGAGTTAGAAGGCGTAGAAGCAACATATTGCGCCGATGTTACCGCCACCGGTTTGGGTGGTTCGGCATTGGGCAAAACTAACTTTTGTCCGATAGTCAAATTATAAGGTTTCTCAAGCCAGTTGATTTCAACAATGGCTTGCGGCTCAACTTTCCAGTCTGAGGCGATATTTTCAACCGTGTCTCCGCTTTTAACCATATAATAAACTCCCGAAGTTGGCAAAATCGTCAATTCGGCGCTGATAGCTAAAAGGTCGCTTTCGTTTAAATCGTTGACGTAAAGCAGCGTATCCAAACTGATATTAAACGACTGGGCAATGGTTGAAAGGGTGTCTCCTTCTTGGACGCGGTATTTTATCACTTCATCCCGCCCTCGATTCTCTGGAATCTTGGTTTGGGAAGTTGATTTCTCAACCAAAATTGCTTCGCTGGAAATATGACTTGGTTTTTCTGACAATTCCTGGTTTTCTTTACTAAATACTGTGCCGGAAGTCGCAATCCCGCCGGAAACTAAAATCCAGGCAGCTAAGCTGATGATACCTAGATGGGAAATTGGACGAATAAGGGTCCCCCGTTTCCAGACCAGTTTAAGAATGATTTTTTGTTTAAGGATGGAGATTAAAATGCCGGCAGAAGAAAGAGCTTTCAAAATCAATAAGAAAAAGGAGCCCAGTTTCAAAAAAACGTATTTAAATACCGCCGCTACAAAATAAAAAAGTTCCTTCTGTAACGGAACGTCTCTTTCGAACATGTTGGCGGCATTATACCACGAAAAAGCAAATTTCACAAACAAACCGTTTTCTACACAACCAACGTCATTCCTCATTGCTCGCGGGATCCTCACGTCGTCCATCGACTTAGCGGACTCCTCGGGATAACGCCTACTTTAATTTACTTTTCTTTTCAGTTGTGCTTCTCCATGCCCCGCCCCCGCCTGCCGGCGAGGCAGGGAATCGGCGGGTTAGTCGAAGAATAAGAACTTACTGTTCGATCCGCCGAGTCGGCGGAGAGAGCTACCTCTCTTGAGCCAGTTGCCAGAAGCCGGTAGCTATCTGCGTTCTGAGCTTTCCTAGCTTATATTCTCGTGCAGGGTTTCCAAGAATTCGGCGTTATTTTTAGTTTTCAAAAGCCGTTCGATGAGAATTTCCGTGCTTTCACTCTCGCTCCCAATGACATCCAGCATCCTACGCATTCTCCAAACCTGTTTTAAAGTTTTCTCATCAAACAAAAGCTCTTCTTTGCGGGTTCCCGAGCGGATAACATCAATAGCCGGAAAAATGCGGCGCTCAGCCAATTTGCGCCCCAAATGGAGCTCCATATTTCCCGTTCCTTTGAATTCCTCGTAGATTAAGTCGTCCATTCTCGAACCGGTGTCGATTAAAGCCGTGGCTAAAATCGTGAGGGATCCACCTTCTTCCAGATTGCGTGCCGCTCCAAAAAAGTGTTTCGGAGGGTATAAAGCGGCGGGGTCAAATCCGCCGGATAACGTTCTGCCGGAAGGCGGTATGTTTAAGTTATAAGCTCTGGCTAAGCGGGTGATGCTGTCCAGCAAAATCACCACATCCTTCCCTTCTTCCACTAAACGTTTGGCTTTCTCTAGGGCGATTTCTGCCACCTGAGTTTGATTTTCCGGTGGTTCATCAAAATTAGAAGCGATTACTTCGCCTTCGATTGAACGCGCGATATCGGTTACTTCTTCCGGACGTTCACCGATTAAAACCGCCATGAGATAAATATCTTTGTAGTTTGCGGTAATTCCATTGGCGATATCTTTGAGAACATAGGTCTTGCCTGCTTTCGGCGGAGAAACTATCATTCCCCGCTGTCCTCTGCCAATCGGGGCCACAAGATCAATAAGACGTGTCGCTAAGATATCTTTTTGGGTTTCAAGTTTCAGTTGTTTAGTCGGAAAAACCGGCGTTAAATCCTCGAAACGAGATCTTTTCAGTGCCTCTTCTGGCTCAACCCCATTGATTTTTTCCACGCGTAAAAGACCGTAATATTTCTCACCCTCTTTGGGAGGCCTGGCTTGACCACGGACTGAATCTCCAACCCGCAAGTTAAATTTGCGAATCTGTGATTGAGAGATGTAAATATCATTTGGTCCGGGCAGCAAGCCTTTCTGCCGTAGAAATCCATAACCTTCAGGCATAGTTTCTAAAACTCCCTCCATTTCGACCGACTCACCGGCAAAATTTCCGTTGCCCGGCAAGGTGTGACTTCCAACCGCTTCATGATAAGAAGCTACCTCTTCTTTTTTGATGTTTGTTGAATCATTTAAGCTTTTCGAGTTAACGCTGGTTTTAGCAACAACCATAATGACCTTTCTTTTTGATAAACCTTTCACATATTTTCTTACTAAAATTTGCCTCTCAATAATTTAACTTGAAGCCATCTCATAATTTCTAAGTTTGGTGTCATCCTGAGGATCCCGCTTAGCGGGGGACGTGAGCCTGTCCGCCAGCTGGCGGAGATCCCATTCGCTTTACCACTTTTCTGCGGGATTTCTCCCCGCCGATTCCCTGCCTCGCTTATCAGACGGGGGCGGATCGGAATGACGATGAACAGTGGATATTTATGAGACAAGTTCTACTCTTTAATTATAGACAAACTTATTAGAAACCATGTTATTAAGGTATGCCTGTCCGCTTGCCTGGCGGATCTATACGCTAAACCAATCTGGTTTATCTATGAGAGGGAATTTGGAATCAGTTTCTCTATAAAGTTTG
>PFXB01000100.1:4807-8897 GCA_002791435.1 candidate division WWE3 bacterium CG_4_9_14_3_um_filter_43_9 | reverse complement strand
AAATGGGCAATCTTAAGATTTTTATTCACGGCAATTTGATAACCCATGTCTTTCACTCTTTTACACAAATCGATGTCTTCAAAGTACATAAAGAAATTTGCATCAAAGCCTTGGATTTTATCAAAGACGTTTTTCTTGATGAAAAAGGCGGCGCCGCTTACCCAATCTACTTCAAAAACCATCTTATCTTTTGCCTCTTGACTAAATTTTCTTAAAATTAAATTCGGAAAATTCGGAAATCCTCCATAAGCGTATTTCTGTTCTTCACCGTTTTCCAAAATCAATTGCGGGGCAACAAGAGCCGTTTGAGGGCTATGCTCAAAAAACCTTTTAGCCTTGCCGAAAATGTCATCGGAAAGAAGGGTATCGCTGTTGACGAAAAATAAATATCGACCGCGGGCTATTCTAGCACCCTGATTGTTTGCAACGCCGAAACCCTTATTAACCTTATTTTCGATTATCTTTATCCTTTTTCCAAAATTGCGTTTAAGAAAATCTACGCTGCCGTCCTGCGAACAATTGTCAACAATAATAATCTCAAGATTTTCATTATGACTTATACCCAAAATGGAATTGAGGCAATCGGTAAGCAATTGCTTGGTATTGTAACTCAAGATGATAATAGAAAAAGCCATTGGATTGATTTTTATCTCAATTAATTATGTTTTTTAAAAGTAAACTTTCTAATTCCTGGCTTGCCTTTTCCCAAGTAAAATACCGGACATGTTCGTTGCCTGCTTCGGCAATCATTCTAAGCTTATCATTGTTGGTGATCAGCTCTTCCAAGGCTGAAAGTAGGGGTCGAATCTCACCAGGAGGAATAACAATCGCAGTCTTATTTTCAATCGTATAGTCAGGAACTGCCCCCACCCGAGTTACGACGACCGCACACTTGGCTGCCATAGCTTCCATCGGAGGCAGGTTAAATCCTTCCTGCAGGCCAGTCGAAATAAAAATGTCGGCGGAATGATAAAGTTTAATCAATTCATCTTGCCTAATCTTATAATAATATTTTGTGCCTTCCGGCAACTTTTCTTGGGGCGGATAAACCCCGAACAAGATGATTTCAACTTCTTTAAATTTTTCCTTTATCTGCTTTAAAACTTCAAGTCCGATTTTAATCCCCTTTTTGGGTAAAACATGGTATTGCATCAGTATCTTTTTATTTTTATTATATTTTTTATCCCTGCAATAAAATCGGTCAAAATCAATCCCGTTGATGACAACTCCGCAAACGGACTGGTTAAATTTGTCTTTAAGTATTGTTTTTAACCACGAGGAAACAACTATCTTCTTCAGAGGAAGTTTATAGGTGGCGTCAACCAGGGCTTCCTCCCGCGTCCAATTTTCATAGTCCTGGACAAAATAAAATTTCTCTCCTTTTTGCCTGTCTAATTTAGCGACCCAATCAGCGGTCTCATTGGCAGTAGCAATGATCGCATCAACCGCCTTAAGCTTGTCTAAAGAATATAGATGAAGGACCCTGATGTTTTTCTGAAGCTTAAACCACTTTATCTCGTCCCAACCCAAAATGCACAAAATAAGATATTTAATCTGTTTCAGGCGACCGATTAAAGAACCATAAAGACCGTCTTTAAGTTTCAGTAAATGAACGATTGAGACGTCGTGTCCGCGCTCTTGCAGTTTGTTGGAGTGCTCGAACACAACCCTGATCCCTCCTGTCAACCCCAATGTATTGACCACAAAACAAATTCGCATCATTGCTGGAACCTACTTTTCCCTTTGAAAATCAATCCTCTGATAAATACAAATTCTTCCCGGCTGATTCCTTTGAAAATTACCAACATTAAGGGATAAACCATCGCTCCGGCCGCCAGACAAATCCACAATCCAAAAGGACGCAGAAACCAAACCGAAATCCCCATGATGGCCGCTGAAACAAAAGGAATCACCGCCACTTTAAAAATATCAAGTTTAAAAACTTTACGGTTTAAATAGAAAGCAAAAGCAATAAAATTAAAGGTTTCGCAAATAAGAGCCGTTAAACTGGCGCCATTTAAACTCCAATTTAGTCCCCAGCTTGGGATAAAAATTAAGTTAAAAATAATACTTAAAATGATGTCTATAAACGCAATGAGGCTCGCAAACTTAATTTTATCAATCGCCATGGCTACGATGGTAAATAAAGTATTGGGGAAAAGAAGGAGGAGAACCCCGGCTAAAATCACAAGCGAAGTTGAAGCGTTCAGGAAATTGGTGCCGTAAAGCAGGAGGATTATCTGTCGATTCAGGACTGCCAGTCCTATGGCTATCGGAAAAGATAGAAATATTAGAATCTTAAAAACCTGCCTATAAAGGAAAGTAAAATTCCTAAAATTCTCGTGAAAAGTTCTGGAAAAGACAGGATAAGCCGCTCCCAAAAAAGCATAAGGTACCATCTGCAGAACTTCGATGATCTTATGAGCAGAGCCATACCAACCAACCACAGCGTCATTTTTAAATTTGGATAAAAAAATGATATCTTGACGGAAGTAAATAGTAGAAAAAATTGAAATCAGCGCAAAGGGAACCACCACTTTCAAGATTTTCTTTAAAAAAAGAAGGTCTATATTTTCAAATTTAAGGCTTGCCCTTCTTCCGAAAAAAATTAAGTGCAAAAAGAGGGTCACGAGAGAGGAAACCACCAATCCCCAAATTAAACTCATAAACCCGGCTCCTCTCATTAATAACCAAACGGTAATCCCAAGGTTAAAAAGGGATCCTAGGGTAGCAAAGATTCCAATAAATTTCATCTCTTCAAAAGCTTGCCAAAAAGCGCAGATAAAAGAAGATATGGCCGAAATAATCATAAAAAGACCAAAAATATAGGCGCCTTTGAGAATATCAACCGAATAGCCTAAAATTTTGACTGTCAGAATCAAAAAAATGAAGGAAAGAAGAAACAGGAATATTTTGAAGAAAAGAATGTTCCAAAAATACTTCTGAGTATCGCTTTTGTCTTTAGCAATCTCGCGTGTTATCAAACCATTAAGACCAAAGTCAGTCACTAAGGACAAGATCGCTATCAAGGATGAAATGGTGTAGTACTTTCCCAAACCAACATCACCCACTAAACGTGCGGCGTAAAAAACAAGAAGCGTTTGTATCGCCCTGGGCACAAAATTAGAGATGGTGAGGGCAAAAGTATTTTTTATGATTCTTTGACCTGTTCCCATTGAAGTAGTTTAGAAAAATATGTATAGATTCCCACAGACTTTACGCCGTGGTACTGTATATTTCGCTTCGCGACCATCAGCTGGCGGAAGCAAAGCTTCCCCCAAAGGTAAAATAAGTAGTTCTCGCTCGCGAATTATAGAGTTAACTCAAAAAGATGTCAAAAGGGAAGCTTGCTGATCTCGCGCTGAGAAGGCATTTCTTTTTTAAGCAATTTCAAAACCTCTTCTTTTTTGGGACAAAATTGTACATAATCACAGATGTAACAACGACTTCCTACCCTGGGAGCGAATTTTTTCTCTGCTTTAATTTTACTGACAATGGTATTTATTTTCTCCAAAATTTTATCCCGCTCCTCCAAATTATATAGGAAGGTCTGCATTCTTCCAGAACGTAGATACCAAAAGCTCACTTTGGAAACATCTTTTTGAAAAACGGCTTCGGCCAGAACTCCATAAGCCATGATCTGAAAAGAACTTCCTTCTTCTTTTTTACCGGTCTTGTAATCAATAACATGCAAGTCTTCGCCTTCCGGGTCAATACGATCAAGTTTTCCCATTAGAATTAGGTCAGGACCGATTTCACTTTTTTTAAGCTCTTTTCCGGGAACAATCCCAGGAGAATAAAATGGCTCGCCCATTTTTTGCTGGCGTTTCCAAAAGTTTTTAAGCATTTCTTTGGCCTCGATAAAACAGTTTTTCTCTTCCTCGGCGTTTTCAAATCCACCTCTGGCTCCTGAATACTGATCCCAAATCTGCTTCAATAAATCAAAAAGTAGTTGCTCGTTCCGTTGTCCCGCTGAACGGATAAAAAAGGCACTGATAGTTTTGTGCACGCAATCGCCGACCGTAAAGAAACTCCGCGGCTTCTTTAATTCTCTGCGGTAAGGATGGATCTCTTCGTCGAGATATTCAAA
>PFXB01000100.1:4587-4752 GCA_002791435.1 candidate division WWE3 bacterium CG_4_9_14_3_um_filter_43_9 | reverse complement strand
AAATCTTTACTCATTGTTCACCTTCTCTCTTAAATTCTGCATCGCTTTTCTGCGTTGAGCATAACTTTTCAAGGAGATGTCTTTTACCGTTTCTTTGGGAAAACGTACTTTATTGATGTCATTCTTGGTAAGAACTGCTTTTTCCAAATCAATATCTAATGCATC
>PFXB01000100.1:0-4541 GCA_002791435.1 candidate division WWE3 bacterium CG_4_9_14_3_um_filter_43_9 | reverse complement strand
ACATTCTTTTTCCATTCTGATTTTTGTGACATCTCTGCAATGTCGTTATTCCCTCCCCATTGAAAATGTTCGAGCAGTTCTGAGGCTTCTATACTTATCGAGATGGCTAAATTCTTTGGTTTATGATGTTTTTTCCAACCTCTTTCGTCGCGAAATTGAACGATTATTTTCTGAAGTTCCTGCAGCGTCTTAGCCATAATTTTCCCCTTGCAGTTTTTTAGATTTGAATTTTGACCTTTGACTTTTCTTGAGCCAGTTGCCAGCAGCTAACAGCCGTTTTTTAGGTGTGCCGATCAGCTACCACAAAAGCGCCAAAAGACTCCGGTTTGGTCTTGGCCGGAAAACCATTTCCATTAACCATCCCCACTACCTCCTTAATCATCTCTCGGGTAGGACCGCTTTCCCCTACATCGATATGGATCTCCAAAGCGTAATTTTCTCCATCAAGTAGACTTTTAAGCTTAGGAACCAATTTTTGAGCTAATTCTAAAGAAATGATGGTCTCGGTATAGATTTTAGCGCGCAGAGAATAAGTTTGATCCTGAGGAATTTTAAGCCAAAAATACCGGCCGCCTAATCCTTGGCGATGAATTACAATCGCCGTCACAAAATCAGCTATGGTCTTCCCCTGGTATCGCCTTAAGTGGGAATCACTCCCAATCACTAGTCGATAGAATATATCTGGTTTCTCATCAATGAACTTTTTAATTTCACTTAAAACCCGATCCAGGCCCATTTTACCTTTAGTGGGGCTTATAAAATCTTGATTTCTAATATAAGAAAATTTATCCATTGAGGGTTTGATCTAAAATCTTATTTAACATTCTGTCAACCATCCGAATGCTTGGATGGCTTCGAGGAACATGTCGATACTCAATAAACCTAAAATAGGCAGCTACCTTCTTGGCTTCTTTAGCCATTTTTTTAAGCTGATCCTTTTTGATTTTAAAGTTTCCTTGCATTTGATTTACCAGCAGTAAGCTGTCTGAAAAACAGCAAACCTTGCTCGGTTTATATCTCAAAACAAGTTTCAATCCTTCGATTAGGGCTAAATATTCGGCCTCATTATTGGTTGCCTCGCCAAAGAATTTAGCTCCTTTTTCTACAAGATTACCCTTCTCATTAAATATCATCCAAGCCCCTGCGCCTTGTCCTTTTCCTTCACCCTTATCATTCCCTCTTGAACCACCATCAGTAAAAAGTTGTACCTTTAGAGGTTGCAAAAAAATTGGATGGTTATAGCTTGCATCGTTTGAACTTTGGTTAGATACCATTTGAACTCCATCAGCAACTGCAATCCTTGAGGAAAATTTCAGTTTTTAAAAAACACGAGATTGACATGACACAAGAGCCAAAATGGGCCCGAGAGGATTCGAACCTCTGACCTCTAGTATGTGAAACTAGCGCTCTAAACCAACTGAGCTACGGACCCTAGAGAATCGAAGATGATTAAAACCACCTTATTTTATCACACCTCAATATTCTTGCAAACCTCGCTCTTCTGATTTATAATCAGCATGCTCGAGTCCTCCGATTCGGAGGACGAGAGTTGGTGAATATATACCTGAAATCGGTTTGCCTGCTAACTGTAATAATTTGGGTATATAATCGGAAACAGAAATCAGACCATCCGCGAATTAAAGTTTGTTTAACTAACATTAAAAAATATATGGAAGAAAACATTCAAAAACCGACTATCGCGCAAGAAGTATATTTGAAACCTCAAACCGAGGAGTCGTTTTCCAAAAAACTCGGTCTTTTTTTAGTTGATTTTTTGCAAACATTTCTGATTGCTGCTGCAATCTTTATTTTTGTCTATCATTTTTTATGCCAACCGAATCAAATCTTGGGAGCTTCCATGGAACCGAATTTCAACAATGGCGAGTATATTTTGACGGATAAAATTACTTATCGCTTGCGGCAACCAAAACGTGGCGATGTGATCGTTTTTCAATACCCAGGTAATCTGAAAACCGATTTTTTCAAAAGAATCATTGCGGAACCGGGCGAGTCGATCTTAATTCACAATGGACGAGTTTATGTTTTTAACGAAGAAAATCCCAATGGGGTGGAATTAAAAGAATATTACATCCCTGATGATTTCTACACTTCCGGAGGAAGTCGTTTCCCAACCGATATTAAAACTCTAGTCCCTCTTGATTCCTATTTTGTGCTCGGCGATAACCGTGAAAAAAGCTCAGATTCGAGAGCCTGGGGAACGGTTCCGCGCGAAGATATCATCGGACGTGCTATCTTTCGCTATTGGCCGCCCTCGAAAATCGGAATAGTCAAATGAATCTTAAGCGGCAGCAAATCCTCCGTACCTTCTCTGATATTGGTGCTTTAAATTGTCTCATTCTTCATTTGCGGGTTTACTATTCATTCTCGAGCGTAATACCTAACCTTTCAGGCTTCTTTAGGCCTGATCACATAAGTTGGGCAGACGCGAGAATGAATTCGACGGCGCAGGCAACAAAATTATCACTACTCGTAATGGCCTAGATTCGTTTCGTTAGAAAAATGGGTAAGTCTGTATAAATTGTAATTGATGGGATAATTGAAAGATAGGTGTATTTATTCGGGGCGTATCAAACGCTGGTAAATTTTTTCTAGAGTCTCTTCTTGTGCAAAGGTTAAAACCATTCTAATTTGACGAGTGGAACGCCTTAAATCAATCTCACAACCCAGTTCTTTTTGGATGCGCTCTTCGATTTCCTGGCTTTTTTTACTCCGTTTCCAAATCGCCGGACGTCCCTGTCCGCGCTGAATTTTTCCTTCTTGCTCTAATCTTCTGGCTAATTCTTCAATCTGTCTTACTGAATAATTTTCCCTGAGAACCTTTGTCGTAAAAACTTGGACCATAATCTCATTACTGCGCAAATGCAACAGCGCCTGTGCTTGACTTTTATTGATAGTTTCTGTTAAAACTGCGTCCTTAACAATATCCGGCAGATTAAGCATACGGATGGTATTGGTAACTTCAGTCCGCGCCAGACCCACCATTCTTCCGATATCTTCATGGGATAAACCGAACTCTTCATTCAATTTTTTGTAACCTGCGGCTTGTTCAAAAACATTGAGATCTTCTCGTTGCAAATTTTCGACGATGGCTAAAATCAACATCTCTGAGGGTTTTACTTTCTTGATAACCACCGGCACAGATTTCAATCCCACCATTTTGGCTGCCCGCCACCGTCTCTCACCGGCAATTATCTGATATCCGGCTGGTGTATGAGCAATCACCAACGGCTCTAAAATACCGTGTTCACGTATAGATTCAGCTAAATCCAAAAGTGAATTGGGAGCAATGGACCCGCGCGGCTGTAAGGGATTTGGCTGTATTAAATTTATATCTAACTCATGAATCCCGCCTTGATTCATTGGAAATCTCCTTCGATTAACTCAAGAAGAAGCTAAAATACCTCAACCATCTTTCTGCCGCATCGTTTCTTGAAAGTGATCGTACCCTCCTTTTCGGCAAAAAGAGTATGATCTTTGCCCAAACCAACGTTTTTCCCTGGTCTGAATGGTGTGCCCCTCTGCCGTATGATAATTTCACCTATCTTTACCTTCTGACCTCCGTATTTCTTGATCCCTAATCTTTTGGACTGTGAATCGCGTCCTAAACTGGTGGATCCGCCTCCTTTTTTATGCGCCATAAATTACTCCTCTTGAATTTTGTTTATTTTTATTTTGGTTTTTAGGCTTCGATATCCACTCTTTCTGCGATATCTGGATTTTGCCCGATATTTATAAATCATTTTCTTCTCTCCTTGTATCTGATCCACAACAACTCCCTCCAGCGAAATACCCTTTAAAACAGGTTTTCCGATTTTTACCTCGTCTGCCGAAATGAATGCTAAAACTTGATCAATCTTTATTTTTTCATCCTTTCTGCCTTGAATGCGGTCGATCGTATATAGTTTTCCTTCCTCAACCAAAAGCTGGCTACCGCCAATTTTAATAACTGCTTGTTTCATAAATTTTCTCCTTAACTTTTTATCTCTACCTTTATCGGTGGTGTTCCACGCTAATACTTCAACATCTTACTCGACTTTGCGCAAGCTGTCAATTGCTTCTCTTCTGCTGAAAATCTAGATCTCTTCGGAATCGATCTTCATGCCCGAAGACGTGCTTTGATGAAGCGCTATTGATTCCAATATACCTAAAGCAATGAAACAGGTAGCCAGCGAAGTCCCGCCATAGGATACCAGTGGCAGGGGAATACCTGTTATTGGCATAATTCCAAGATTCATTCCGATATTAACTACTATCTGAAAGATAAACATCATAAAAAAACCTATTCCAATAAAACTCCCGAACGAATCCGCCGCATTTTTGACTATTTTTAAAATGCGTATTAAGAAAAATCCGTAGGAAAGAAGAAGAATGCTTATTCCTAGAAATCCTAGTTCTTCGGCCAAAGACGCAAAAATAAAATCGGTGCTGCGTTCCGGTAAAAATTGAAGGTGACTTTGTGTGCCGCGGCCCCATCCGCGGCCTAAAAGCTTTCCGCTACCAACTGCAATAATCGACTGAAT
>PFXB01000090.1:994-10230 GCA_002791435.1 candidate division WWE3 bacterium CG_4_9_14_3_um_filter_43_9 | reverse complement strand
AGCGGCGATTTTTAAATCGCCAGGCTGTAAAATTCAAAAGCCTACCCCGAGTTCTTCTCCGCCGAATCCCTGCCTCGCTTATCAGGCGGGGACGGGGAAGGATGACAAAGTCTATCAGGATTTTCCACTCCGCATCTTGATCACCTTATTTTCGAGAGAAAACATAAGGACTTTAGTCCTGGGATGAAAACGAATCTATAATCGCAGGAGAGAACCACGGGTTTACCCGTGGGTGAATCCTCAAAAATATTCGACGAAGTCGCCCGCCGATTCGGCGGGAACCTGCGATTTCAGAGTACCACGGCGTAAAGCCTGTGGGAATCTATTTCTTGAGAAAAGACAAAAAACCCAGGGCTTTAGCCCTGGGAGGACGTCATTTTCTACAAAAAAACAGTCTCACGGCGACGAGGTTTATAAGAGCTATTCCACCTAGTAAAACGCTCAAGTTGCCGACACCCAAAAAAGGCAGCAGGAAAGTGCTGCTTAAAAAAGCCCCCGCAAACCCCCCAAAAAGGTCAAAGGCATAAAGATAGCCCGGATTCGGATTTTTTGAGGTTGACTGGAAAGGCGGCTTTGACAACTGCCAGCTTAAAGAGGCAAAAATCATTCCGTGGGCAATGCCGACGGCAAAAATTATTCCCAACCAGAAGAATGGAGATTCAGACAGAGGAAGGTTTTTTACTCCCAGAATAACGCACAAAATACAGAGAAAGGCGGCAAAACCAAAAGTGAGGAGGGTTTGTGCCTTAGTTTTAATCAGCGACTGAAATTTCGTGCCCAAGGCTATCCCCAGTAAGACCAAAGCCAAAAGCAGACTAATCTGGCTGTAGAGATAGCCGATTTTGGTTTGGAAAATGAGCAGAATCAAAATTTCCAAACTGACCAGCATAAAACTGGAGCAAGCCACCATTGTCCCCAAGAGAGGTCGGTTTGACAATCTGCGTTTAGGAAAAGAGAGGATGAAAACAACCAGAACTGAGAGTAAGAGAATGAAGGGTAAAAAAGCAGCCAGTTTCAGAATCAGCCGGGGCATTTTGAAACTGAACATGGTTTGCCAGAAAAGCTGCTGATAGAAAAAAGCCACGGGTTCAAAGTCGGTATTGATTTTAGTCGGCGTTGCGGCTAATTTTTCAGAGATTGCCGTCCGCTTTTGATTACCGAATTCATAAGCGAAGTAATCCTGCCAGGCGGGAGTGTTTTGGCCTTCGTTGACTTGCAAAGGTTGAGAGCCGGCTAAAAAGAGCAGTTGGTTTTCGGGAGTGAAAAGTTCCAGGGAGGGAAAGACAGTTTGAAGCGTACCGAGAATGGTGGCACCGAAATTGAGGGCTTCTTGGCTCTGATAGTCAATCGGAAAAGATAAAATTACCGCCAAAATTCCGTCAGCGGTTAAGTGTCTTTTCAAATTAAGAAAGAATTCCTGAGTAAAATAGCGGTTTTCGAAAAGAGTTTGTGGATTGCCCAAGGAGATTAAAATCAGGTCATATTTTTGGGTGGTCTGATTTAAGAATCGGCGGGGATCGCTTGCAACTGGAGTAATTCCGAGAGTAAGATGATTTTTTTCGAGCGTTAACAATTTTCCGTCGATTTCGACAAAATCAAGATCGGGCTGGGAAAGGCTCTGATAGAGCTCGTTGGCCAGAAGCGGACTGGTTAGAGCCAAAACCTTGCCTGGATTTTTGACAAAAGGCTTGATTAAAGCAATCAACTTTTGATTTTCATAAGCCTCCTGATTGGCAAAACTCAGCCTGCCGTTGATGAAAAAGCTTTGCTGCTCCCCATTTTGGGTCACGGCTATTTGCCCAAATTTAGAGTTTTCGGTTTTAATAAGTTGAGGAAATCTGAATTTTAAAGTAGAGAAGTTAATCTTAGAAGGAAGTGGAAAACTAGTTGCTGCCAAA
Source organism: candidate division WWE3 bacterium CG_4_9_14_3_um_filter_43_9 (assembly GCA_002791435.1). Lineage (GTDB taxonomy): Bacteria > Patescibacteriota > CPR3 > CPR3. Next base: position 8,332 of record PFXB01000090.1, on the reverse strand, counting down.
AACAAACTAAAGATAAGGCCAATGGCTGCAAATCCTAACGTTTCCCAGAAATATCCGAAAGACACACTCCCGCCATCTTTGCGAGAGGTGAAAGTTCAGACCGCCAACGGAAACTGCATTCCTAACGGAAAACAATAGACGGTGAGCGTTAACCCGACCACAAGAAAACTAATCCAAAACTGGGGAAGTTGTCCCAAAGGAACGATTCCGGCCATGACTAGCCGCAAAACAACAATTAAACAGGGGAGTAAAACTACCAGTCCCAGTTGGGTTAACCATAAAAAAAGAGGTTTTTGGAAAATCCTAAATTTTATGGCCAGCAGGCTTCCCAAGCCGGTGGACAACAACCAGAAGCCTAAACCTAAGCCATAAAAAAGCTCATTTCCGTAAAAAATTTGGTTTAGTTCCCGCAATAAAACCACTTGCCCCAGAAGGGAGATTGCTCCTAGGCTTAGAAAGAAGATAAAAGGCGGACACCGCTTGCGCTTCGTCATAGATTTTCCATTTCAGATTTGAGAATTGTTGGTGCTTAGTGTTAAAATGCACTTGAGCTATATTATCCATTAATTGAGATGAAAATTCAAAAAGTAGTCATTCCGGCTTTAATCATTATAGGTTTTCTGATTTTTTTTGGAGCGATATCAACGCTTACTAACAAAAACTCAAAGGAGACGAAAGGAGAAACCACGTCAAGTTCAACTCAACGTTCGGAAAGTATAGTGAGGCAACCATACGTTGCCGGCAGTTTTTATCCGGCCGATTCCCAGGAATTAGCGGCGCGCCTTAATGCTTTTTTAAGCGGTGTTGATAAAATTGAAGCTTCCGGGAAGCTGAGGATTTTAATTGTGCCGCACGCGGGAATTGACTATTCGGGAAATGTGGCGGCCGGGGGATTTAAACAGCTCGAAGGTCAAAGTTATCGCCGGGTTATTCTTTTGGGCGTCAGTCACAATGTCTATTTTGACCATATTGCGGTTTATCCTTCCGGGGAGTGGGAAACTCCTCTGGGAAAAGTAGCGGTGGATGAAGATTTGGCACAAACCTTGACAGACGAGCCGCAGATGATCAAAAGCAATCGTCAGGCGCATGAGCAAGAACATTCTTTGGAAGTCGAATTGATTTTTCTACAGCAGGTTTTGTCAGACTTTAAAATCGTGCCGGTTCTAATCGGCCAGGTTGCCGATGAGACTCTTTCCAGTTTAGCCCGCAAAGTGAGTAATAATCTTTCCGACCAGACCTTGTTGGTCGTGAGCACAGACTTGTCCCACTACCCTTCCAAAAAAGTGGCTGACGAAGTTGACAGTGAAACCATAGAGGCTATTTTGAGTGGGAACAGTGACATCTTTACCCAGTCGATCAAGAAAAACGAAAGCGCCGACTACCCCAATTTGGTAACCTGTGCCTGTGGGGCACAGGCGGTAAGAGTGGCTTTGCAAAGCGCCAAGCTTTTGAATTTAACTGATTTCAAAAAGATTGCTTACGAAAACTCAGGCGATGTCACCGGAGACAATGAGCGGGCGGTAGGTTATGCTGCCATCGGAGTGTGGGGTAAAACCGAAAATTCAGGAGAGGTAATGCTGGATAATGAGTCTCAAAAAGAGGCTTTAGCAATCGCCAGAGAAACTTTAGTTGAGTATATAAGTCACCAGAAAATTCCGTCAGTTATTGCTACATCTGCTGTGTTGCAGGACAATCTGGGAGCATTTGTGACTTTGAGAAAAAACGGGCAGCTGAGAGGTTGCATTGGCCGCTTTGAGCCGGATGAGCCTTTGCGGCAGGGTATTCAGATGATGACAATTGCTGCCGCCACGGACGATCCGCGTTTTTCACCTATTCAACCAGTAGAATTGGCAGAGATTAAAATTGAAATTTCAGTCATGACCCCCAAGAGAAAAATCGAGGATTGGCAGGAAATTGAGCTGGGAAAAGAGGGGGTGGTGGTGCAAAAAGGTATGTATTCGGGCACCTTTTTACCGCAGGTAGCCACGGAAACCGGCTGGAGCAAAGAAGAATTTTTGAGACAACTTTGTACTCAAAAAGCCGGATTGCCGGAAAACTGCTATCAAGATCCAGAGGTTGACCTTTATGTTTTTGAAGCCCAGGTGTTGGCAGAAGAATAGGATGCATGGAGAGAGTCTTGTCCTCCCTGCGGCAGTTTTTGACCCACCAACCTAAAAATTTTTTCAGCCGGTAGCCCCACCGCTCTAATTTTTCGCAGAATGGCTCGATAGAGAAGACTTTGGCTGTCGATTGAGTTAATCGCCCGCAAGAGTCTGGTCTCGATCTCCTCCAGCTTCCCTTTTTCTTTAATAAATTGAACTAAGAGCCCTTCAATAGTAAGTTTGTTCTTAATTTCAGTATAGGTCTTTTCAATTTTTTGTCGTCCTTCCTCCTTGATGGGAAGACTATTTTTTTCGATTCTTGCATCCAGTGTTCTTTTGAAGTCTTCCAGGAAAGCAACTTCTTTATCTAAAGGCTTTCCAGCTTGGATTTTGCGGGTTAAATATTCACTTACCAGCCAGAGATAGGTGATAATCAAATCTTCCCAGGATCCCACATTTTGTAAAAGCTTAAGTTCCTGTATTTTGGCGGCAGAGTAAAATAAGACAGTCGATATATTTTGAGGATCACGGATAATCTGGTCAAATTTTCTGAGCTCCTTCTTCTTGAAATGCAAAGCCCCCTCTTTTAAGTAAGTTATCAATTTTTTGATTTCGTCAATCCGCAACGGTTCGCCTTGAGTCTTGAGCTTAAAAGTGTAATCTTTTCTTGAAACGACCGTTTCTTTTTCCGAGACTTTGACATATTCAGCCTGGATAATCCGTATGTTCTTGCTTTTACACAGGGTCAGGAGGTTTTTCACTTCCTCTCTGGTTCCGACAAGGTGAGTCGAATAGGTAAAAAGGCTAAAGAATTTTTTCAATTCGTTGAAAGTGACGGACGGATAGATCTTGATACTGCCAACCTTGAGTTTTAAGAGATAATCCAACATGGTTACCAGCACGGTTGAGGTTAGCAAAAAGGGTGTCGAGTTTAAAAGCAGCTGACCTTTTGACTCTTCAATCACTAGCTCTTTTTGGGTTTGGAAAAAGTCTTGTAAAAGGTTAAAAAGGCCTTGAATCTGACTTTCGATCAGAGGATGGTTAATTTCATGTTCATGGCGGTAAAGGGGAACGGTGCCGATAACTAAACCGAACTGTTTTAGGATTAAGCCAAACTTGCGATAAGTTTCAGGATCATTAATTTTTAGATCGGAAAAATTGTCTGCCATCGGAGTCTTGTTCTTTAACAATAGTACGAGTTTTACGGAAAAGCAAATTCTTGAAAATACGGACTCAAATGCGGAGAAAGATAAAGTTCCTTCCGATCGGAGCGGAAAAATCGGCAGAATCAATCAGAAAATGATTGTCAAAGAAGTTCCTGATTATCGAAACACCTCTTTTATTTTTCCAAGCTTAATACCGCCCCGCATGGCGGGGCGGATGAAGCGCTTGTAATCCGTGCGAAGCAACGCTACATGGGCGAATCAAAAACCGCAAGTATTAAGCTCGTCGGTCTTTGATATATCTGGACCGAATGGAATACCAAAGAGATCAAGAAATTTAACGAAGTTTTGGAGAAGCCGTATATACTCAACTTCCTCGGGTTTGCCATAAATAGAGGTTGAGTATTCCCCAAATAACAACATCTTAAATCACAAATCAAAGTTATTTGGGTATATTTAAGCTTTAACCATTCGGATTGTTTAAATTCATCAGAGTTTACAATTTCTGATCAAGCAGGGATAATAGATATTAGGGTTAATTGGTGTAAGTTCAAATTCAAATCTGGTAGAATGAGAAAGTTTAGCTCAGAAAGAAAATCGCTATGGAGTTTCAAGAACAGTTTGTTTTAATAAACGGAATCAGGACTCACGTCTATCAGTTTGGTCAGGGGAAACCCCTGGTTTTTGTTCATGGCTGGCCGCGGCCAGCCAAACCCGCCTATTTTTCCGCATGGCACTCAGTCGGCCACTATCGATTCTATCTTTTTGATTTGCCCGGATTCGGCCAGTCACAAAAGTTGAGAGGCGAGGTTTCATTATCTGCCTATGCTGAATTCCTAGACTCTTTTTTAGAAAAGTTAAAGATTGAGAAACCGATAGTAGCAGGTTTTTCATTGGGAGGGATCATAGCTTTGCGTTATGCAATTGGCCACCCGGAGAATCTTTCAGGTTTGATTCTTTGCGCCGCAACCAACACCTCTCAAAAATTGAATTTCTGGATAGTCAGCTCGGTCAGAGCAACCATCGCCGTTTATCAGAAAATAGCCTTTTTGAGAACACTGATCAACAGAATGGTTCGCAGTCCAAAATTAATCAAAGCCTTATGGAAAATGGTTGAACCGAAAGTTGAGACCAATTTGCCGGCTGCTCAAAATACCATTCAAGCAATCCAAAAGGTTAGCCTGGATCTTTCCTTAAAGCTTTTTCAGGAAATTATCACCATGGATGTTAGAAATGAGTCGCGCCAAATCAAGATTCCGGTTTTGTTGTTGTCCGGCGGGAAAGACAATCTCATTCCTCTAAAAGCCGCTTATGAGACTGCTCGGACTATCCCAGGCTCAGATTTCTTGGTGGTTAAAAAAGCAGGACATACCAATGTTATCAATGAAGAAAGTTTAGGAAGAATTAAAAAATTTCTGGAAAAGATTAACTGATTGCCGAGAGGAGTTTCAAGTGCAAAAAGGTAAAGATTACATCGGAGTTGGAGTGGGTGCCGTTGTCGTCAACCGCCAAGGTAAGCTGTTTTTGTCACAACGGGGAGTTGAGGCCAGAAACGAGCGGGGAAAATGGGAATTTCCCGGCGGCGGAGTTGAATTTGGGGAAAGGCTGGAGGAAGCCTTAATAAGGGAAATGAAAGAGGAATACGATTTAGACATAGAGCCTATTGAACAGCTTTGGACATACGACCATCTCATCCCGGATGAAAAACAACATTGGGTTTCTCCGACCTACTTTTGCAAAGTCAAAAAAGGCGTTCCCAAAATCACTGAGCCGCATAAATGCAGTCAGATCGGTTGGTTTACCCTTCCCGAAATCGGCACAATGCCGTTAAGCCTTATTACCCGGAATGACTATCACCACCTTCTAAAAAGATATCCAAACGGATTGCCGAATCTTGACTGTGAAACCAGAAAATACGGCACAAAAGAAGAACAAGTTGACATTCTGCTTCCGCCTGACTTTCAAAAAAGCGGCCAAATCAAGCCGCTTAGTAAGGCTTGGCAAGACGGAGATTGGATCGGAACCTTTGTGTTGTGGATCGTGCAAGATAGGCCCACTCCGGCGCTTCTTTATCAGCAAAGAAGTTTAGATTCCAGTTGGGCGCCGGGAAAATTGGATGTGACAGCCGGCGGTCATTACCGAGCCGGAGAAACTATCCGCGATGGTTTGCGTGAAGTGAAAGAAGAACTGGGTCGGGAATATAAATTTAAGGATTTGACCTATCTTGGCAGAAAACTCCATTTAGGGGTGGATGTCTCCGGTGGCGAATTGCGGAAAAATCTGGTAGACATGTTTATCATCCGCGACAATGCGCCGCTCAATCATTATCACTTAGAAAAGAAAGAGGTGGTGGCACTCCTTGCCTGCCCTTTGAAGGAACTCCTCAAAGTACATACCCGGAAAGGTTATAGTTTTTCCGCCCAGGGTTTTGACAATCGTCGACATCCGATCGTATATACTGTTGGTCAAGATTCTTTTACCTACAATTGGGACAATTTTCACTTCAAAATGGCCTTATTGGCGGGGAGATTCTTAAAAGGCGAGAAGAGACTGATCTATTGAGCTAATTGTTCCGCCTGTCGTTTTTCTTACAAAACCGATTGGCGCTCTGTCTGCGGCTTGAGTTTGACAACCAGCGTTTGATAGTCGCTTTCCTGCCCAATCTCTACAATCTCACTTTGATTGGTTTCCAAGTATTTCACCAGAAAATCGCCGAAGAGAACTTCCTCATAAGAGCCGTTGAAGACAACATAATCACACTTGTTTAAAACCTCCTCATAATTGGCAAGCGGTGTTTGCAAAACCGGGAATTCATACAATTGAACATTTTTATTATACATTTTGAACCCAAAGTAGGGATCAGGAATGGAGGAGAGAAAAACAATGCTCTTTTCCGGCACAGAGGACGCTACAGCTTGTGAAAATTGAGCATATGATTTTCCCGCATTGGCTGAGGAGAGAAGAGCCAGCACCCACAGATTCATCAAGACAGGCAAAATTACGACTCCGGCTATAATCCATCGTTGCTTTTTAGGATTAAGTTTCGCCAGGAAAATTCCGCCAGCCAAATAGAGAAAGGGAAGCGGAAGAACATAGTACCAGTTTTGTTTTCCATAGATAGCGACAGCCCATGCAAAGGCAAGCAGAAGAAAAGGGAGAAGACCTTCTTTCCGGCGGCGGACAAAAAAATAGACAGCAAAAAAGAGACTCAAGGCAAGATAGTAGCAGTTAAGCATAATGACGGGAAAAGGTTGTTGGGTCAAGGCGATAAAAAGCCACTGCCGGTCGATACTTTTGCGTTGGACGGCTAAGGAAAACTGCTGGAGGAAAAGGTCGAAATTGGGCAGCAGGCTGAGAATCCAAAGGACGACCGGCAAGAGAAAACACAAGGAGAAAAGATAAAATTTACGCGAGAGGAAAATCCTTGTCTTTAGGCGCAAGAACCAGTCAAGCGTAATGGCGGCTGCCACAAAGATTCCCACGGGGTGGTTTAAAAAGGCGAGGCTGGCAGAAAGTCCGCTTAAGGAAAGAAAGAAATTGGAACGGGACAAGTGGAAATTGTCAGTCGCTTTTCTATACAGATAAAGAGCCAGCATTCCCCAGAAAAGAACGAAAATTTCTGGCCGGCTGAGGCGCGCGGCTTTAAGGAACATAAAATCAAACACCAAGAGGCCCACCGGTATTAAGGAAAACCAGGGTACAGCAGATTTGATCACTCGTCGGCTGAAAGCATAGAAAATAACAATCACTCCCAAAGCAGCCAGAACGGAAAACAATCTTTGGGCGAGAATGGAAACGCCGAAAAGTGTATATTGAAGAGCAAGAGTATAGAAAAAGACAGGAGGATAAAACAGGGCGTGGGTTTCGATTCCGGGAATCACTCCTTGCCAAAGATTGCTGCCTAATCGGTTCTGTGTGGCAAGGTTTGCGGCGATATCAGCATATAAAGCCTCGTCCGGCCACACGGGCGGGTCTGTGAGGAAAAAAATACAGACCAAGCCCAGAAAAATCGAGATCAGCAAGCCAAAAATCAGAGATGATCTTGTGATTTTTAATTTCGGCATGGAGTTTGT
>PFXB01000090.1:734-962 GCA_002791435.1 candidate division WWE3 bacterium CG_4_9_14_3_um_filter_43_9 | reverse complement strand
GCCAATGCTCCCCTCCGAATCGGAGGGTGCGCGTTGTCAGGAACCTTTCCACTTGCGTCACCCGCCAAGGTTAAGAGTCAAACTGGACATTTGCTTTTTTTCGAACCAGAGTTTTACCTGCGACCACCATCATGTCCACTAATGGTAGATAGACATTGACCCTGTTAATTCCTAAGAATCTGATGACATCTAAAAGTTTGTCCCGCCAGACATTTTTTTCCGATTTCA
>PFXB01000090.1:0-720 GCA_002791435.1 candidate division WWE3 bacterium CG_4_9_14_3_um_filter_43_9 | reverse complement strand
ATAAATTCAAAATCGCGCACAAATCCCCAGGGTTTAATCTCGTGGGCGACAAGCCGGTTGTGCTTTAAAACCAAGTTTAAGGAGGCGGGTGAAAAATAATTGACATGTTGGGGGATTTTAGAGAATCCGTACCATTTCGATCGCAAGATTTTGGCCTCCAGACTTTCGATATTGGGAGTGGTCAGAAAAATAGAACCTTGAGGCGCAAGCCACAGCCGAAAAAGGTCCAAGACTTGTTCAAAGTTGGGGATGTGTTCTAAAACATCAAAACAAGTGATAATGTCAAAAGAATGCGGTGGAAATAAATTCGGGGCGAGTTTGGTCGATGAGATAACAGAGATTTGATGGCAGCGGCGGACAAAATCAGCCGCATAAGAAGAAAACTCAAACCCAAAAGGCGTCAAACCGTAGTTTTTGGCGATTTTCAAAAAGTCGCCTATGCCGCAGCCGAAATCGAGAAGTTGAGTTTGCGATTCAAGTCGGGCTATTTTTTTGACAAAGTTAAACTTCTTTTGGGCGTCCTTTTGAACATATGGCCGTTGGAATTGGAGAAAATAGGCTTGGTTGTATATTTTTTCCAATTCCGGTTGAGAAGGAGGATTAACCAGAAAGGCATATTTACAAGAAACGCATTGCCAAATTTCATATTGTCCATTGTCATAGATAGATTTTAAAACGGCATGTTTGCAGACGGGACAAGGTTGTTTCATAAGCAAAGCT
>PFXB01000025.1:1861-9332 GCA_002791435.1 candidate division WWE3 bacterium CG_4_9_14_3_um_filter_43_9 | reverse complement strand
AGGTTTCTCCTTCTTCAAGAGGAGAAACCTCCAGGGTTTTTACGAATTACGCATAAATCTATTATTGAACCGATTCCGTCAAAAACAATGATTCTACTTCATAAGTCTCATCATTATAAACCGTCAAAATGGCATAGCTGGGAAACGGATTTCTTTCCGATCCGGCCGCCCCAACCACCGTGATTTTAATTTTGTTTGATGGTTCGACAAAACGCGAAAAAGAGTGCAGGTGACCGGAGAAAATTTCGCTGACATGATAATCACTGGCTATCTTTAAAATTTCATCAGCCTGATTTTGAATCTCCACTTCCCCACTTTGCATGGTATGGGAAAGATAGGGGTGATATGGAGGAATATGCATCAAAACAAATTTAAGTTGGCTGTGATCACCACCCAGATCACTTCTAAACCATTCCATTTGTTCTGGGCTGACCCCGGTATATTCGCTGCTGTTGTTCAGAATTGTAAAATGGACATTTTGATAATCAAAAGAATAATAGAGGTCGCCGAAAACTGACTGGTAATTTTTTGTTTCCCTAACCGGCCAAAAATTATGGTCATGATTGCCGCAGACCGTATAATATTTTATATCTAAATCGTCTAATAATTTTTTAGCCTCTGTTAAATCCTTGATTGAGCCCGCATCCACAAAGTCACCCAGATGGATGATAAAATTCACCTTTTCTTCTTTAATTTTTTCCAGGATTTTCGGGTAATACTGGGCATCCGCGTGCGAGTCTGATACCAATCCGACCTTAAACTGAATTTCGCTCGGCTGATCTTTTGGCCCGGATTTTAAAAGCGGATCAATAAATGACTGGGCATAACCGGTGGGGCTGACAAATCCCTCAATTTCTGATTTCGCCTCCCACCAAGCCTTTTGAGGTCCATAAATGATAATAAAAATAAGTGTTAAAAAAATAATAAATCCCAGCACTTTGAAAAAGGCTGGTATCTTTTGCATCCATCGGGCAAAATTATTTTTTGATTGACGGTGACTGGTTTTCATACAGGTTGAACCTGTTTTTGGGTTATTGTGAAGCCTTTTGGTCCTTAAATTTCAAATTTTGAATCTTCTAATGATGGCGATTCTTGCGTTCGCCGCTACAAGTGTACCCGCCCCGTGTAGTGGAAACCTTTAGGTTTCCATGGCTTTGGGCTTTGGGCTTTGGGCTTTGTGGTTTCTTCCCAGTTTTGATATTTGACTTTTGAGTTCTTCCCTACATTTTTTCCGGAGCTTTAATACCTAACAAAAATAATCCATTTTCCAAAAGCTGGTTAACCGCCAAGGTTAGCTTTACCCTGAAGATCTTTATTTTTTTCTCGGCTCGTAAAATGGGATATTCATTATAGAAAAGATTGTATTTTTGGGCTAAATCATAAAGATAATTACAGATAATATTTGGCGATAGACGTTGAGCCGCGTCGTAAACTACCTCTGGAAAAAGATATATTTTGCGCAAGATAGCTTTTTCAGCGGCTTCCAATCTCTCAAATTTCAGCCCCGTTTTTTGAAGATCATTTCCCAATTTTGCCTTTTCCAAAACAGACAAACAACGCGCATGGGTATATTGTAAATAAGGGCCTGAGTTTCCGTCCAAGGAAATTGATTCCTGCATGTCAAACACAAACTCAGTTTCGGGTGAATATTTCAACATCGAATATTTGACTGCTCCAATCGCTATTTCTTCCAAAATTCTTTCCTTATCTTGTTCTTTAAAATCGAACTTAAAATTGCTGGATAATTTTATTTCTGCCTCTTCCAAGAGACTTTCTCCGGTTACTACATTACCGGCCCGTGATGACATTTTTCCTTCTTTTAATCTTACCCAACCGTAAGAACGGTGATATTCTTTTCCTTTCATCTCCGGCTTGACAAATTCCAAAGCCTTAAAAACGACTTCGAAATAACCGCTTTGCTCTGGCCCGACTATATGAATATAACGATCGGCCTGCCAGTCGTTGAACTGTAAATTTCCCAAACCCATATCTTTGGCCTCATAGGTTGGTAATCCTTGACTATTGATAAAGACTCGATTATGAAGCCCGTATTTTTCTCCGCGGAAAATAATTGCTCCCTCGCTTTTTTCAAAAACACCTTTTTTTAAAAACATCAGAACTATCTTTTTCCCTGACTCCCAAACTTCACTTTCAAAATACAGGCGGTTAAAACTAGTGTAAAGTCTTCTGTAAATTCTGTCAAAGTAATCCAAACTCCACTGGCGCGTTTGCTTCCATAAAACATAAATTTCGCGATCGCGGGTATATATTTTTTCGTTTATCCTGTGAATTTCAATTTTGGCTTTTTCATCGGTTTCGTAAGCTTTATTCCCAACCGTATAAGCTTGACCCAAAAAATTAATTTTTTGATCAAGAGTTTTCAATTCATTTATTTCTTCTCGATAATTTTCAGTATTTATAATTGCCCATAAACACTTGGCGATATGCATACCCACGTCACCCTGGTAATTGGTACGAAAAATTGTGTAACCGCCAAATTCTAAAATCCGACAGATTGATTCGCCCAAAGTGATATTGCGCAAGTGCCCGATATGGAAAAGTTTGTGGGTGTTGGGGTGGGCAAACTCAACCATGATTTTTTGGCCGTTAGCCTCTCTCCTGCCGTAATTGCCTTTTTTAGCGATCGCCTCCTCCAACTGACAAAAAAGGAAATCTTCCGTTAACCAAAAATTAATAAAGCCTGGTTTGACAACTTCTATTTTTTTGATGAAATCTAATTTGATTTTTTGGGAAATTGCTTGAGCAAGCTCAAGGGGGTTTTTGATATTTTCTTTAGCTAATTGGCTGGAATTTTTCTTCAAAAAGGCTAAGGCTAAATTGGTAGCAAAATCACCATGGTTCTCATCCGCCGGGTGTTCAAGATGAATATCTTCCATATGCAATCCCGCCCGTTGAGAACTAAAGACTCCAGATAATGACTGTAGAATAGCTTGTTTGATTTGGAAGGAAATTGTTAGTTCGCTAGAATTTTCCATGGCGGTTAAATCATATCATTTTTTAATTCTGCTCGTAAGGGTTAATTTAAATAGAAAATGATTTAGGAGAAGGATGCCTTCGTGAGAAAAACGTCCTCCCCCTCAATTTTTATGTCATTAGCTATTCTTTTGCTTTCTTAATACTCCAGGCGGTTTTCATACCCAGTCCATAGATTTCAATGAACCCAGCCGATGAATTTTGATTAAACTTGGCATTCTTATTAAAGGTGGCCAAATTCAGATCAAACAAGGAGTTGGGTGAATCAACCGCCACCACCTCCGCCTTACCTTTGTAAAGACTTAACTTCACTTTACCGGTTACCTTCTGATTCATATCTTCAATATAGGCGTTAAGATGGCTCATCGTCGGCTCCATCCATTTAGCGCTATAACATAGATGGGCCCATTTCGAATCCACGATTTCTTTAAACGCATTCTCTTCCTGGGTGGAAACTAATTTTTCGAGATTGTAATGAGCCATCGTAATAACATGCGCGGCAGGAAGTTCATAAACCCCTCTCACTTTAAGACCGACCAGCCTGTCTTCAATCAAAATTGTATAGCCTACACCGTGTTTCCCAGCTATCTTGTTTAATTTCATAATCAGCTCTGCCAATTTCATTTTTTGGCCGTTGAGGTGAGTGGGTATACCCTTTTCAAAATAAAGCACTATCTCCTCTTTTTGGTCAGGCGCCTTTTCTGGAAGGTTACAAACTTGAAGAATTTTATCTAGTTTGGGCTCTAGTTTAGGATCTTCGATCTCGCCCCCTTCCCAGGTTACACCCCACATATTATCATCTTCGCTATAGGGACATTCCTGGGTTTTATCCAAGGCTTTGGTAATAGGAATATTGTTTTTCTTGGCATACTCAATTTCCTCGTCCCTGCCCATCGCCCATTCTCTAACTGGTGCAATAATCTTGATATCTGGATTGAAACACAGGACAGAAGTCTCAATTCTAACCTGATCATTACCTTTACCGGTACAACCGTGGGCAATCGCATCGGCTCCTTCCAGTTTTGCGATCTCTACCGCTTTTTTGGCCAGTAGCGGTCTTCCCAAGGGGGTGCTTAAGTGATAGTCTCCTTGATACGTGGCATTGGCCCTAATTCCCTTGGCAATATATTCTTCAGCAAACTCGTCTTGGCAATCCAAAAGATATGCTTTTTTTGCCCCCAATTTAAGCGCTTTTTCTTTTGCCTTCCCCAAATCTCCTAACTGCTGCCCTAAATCAAGAGTAAGAGCAATCAATTCACATTGATATTCATCTTGGATCCACTTCAGCATACAAGAAGTATCCAGTCCTCCGGAGTAAAGAAGAACCACTTTTTTAATTTCTCCTTTTTTCCCTTCGTGTGAGGCAATTTTGAAATATTCTTTTTTAGATTCCACGAATAATTCCTTTCTTTTTAAACTTAAGTATAAAGATTGATTTCTTTAAAAATTCCTCCATCGCCATCGATATTTCATAGTTACGCCTCCATGATTTCATTAATTTGCTGGTTTAAAAACTCAATTGATTTTTTCTTTTGGGTAACTTTTCCTTCTACCCACTTTTGTTGTTTTTTAATTTGTAGAAGAAGGTCATTACTATTTTTATGCAAAAGTTTAGGTCCCGGCCCGCCCAAAGACTTGTTTAATTTGACAATTTCATCAGGTTCTTGCCATTGATCAACTTGTTTTTGCGCCAGATTAATGGCCATCTCCTCTTCCTCCAAAGACTTTTTTAAAGCAGCGCTGGTCACTTTTTCTTCTCCTTCTGAGTATTTGACTGCTTTTTCCATAACCATTTTGGCTTTCCTGAAAGGAATTTTAAAATTTAAAACCAGCTGCTCCAAAAGGGTGGTGGCGCCAATAAAACCAACCTGACACCATTTTCTCATTTGTTCTTTGTTCACCTTTAGGTTCTCAATTACTTCTTTCATCACCCCTGGCGCCGGCAAACATTCATCAAGCAGGTCAAAAATAAGATATTTGGTCCATTGTGAATCTCTGTTATAACCAATGAAACTACCCTTACCAATGCTAAGTAGGCCTTGCACCAAGCCTGCCGCCAGACCGGCTTTTCCCTTGATAACTTCAAGGGGGTCGGGATTTTTCTTTTGGGGCATAATCGAACTGCCAGTCGAAAACTGATCAGCCAGTTTCAGCATCTTAAATTCCGGCATCGAAAAAAGAATTAGTGTTTCTGCCAAGATTGAAAGGTGGTTCATTAAAACGCTTATGGCAAAAGCTAAATCCGCCTCGGCTTCCCATCTATTAGTAATCACGTCCAGTGAGTTAATCTCGACTCTGTCAAAACCTAAAAGTTGGGAAGTGAATTTTTGATCAATGGGAAAGCTGGTACCATAGCCAACGACACTTCCTAAAGGATTGAAGTTATGAAGGTTAAACCAATGCAATAACCTTTGATTATCTCTGGCAAGCATTGTTGCAAAAGCCAGTAAAATATGGCCAAAGGTTGTAACCATCGCGTGTTGATGGTGGGTAAAACCCGGGACCAGACAATCTTTAAACTTTTGGGCTTGTGTTATCAGGCCTTCGACAAGTTTGATATTTTGTAAAACCAATTTTAGGTTTTGATCACGCAGGTATAGCCTTAGATCAAGAACAACCTGATCATTTCTTGATCTGGCGGTATGCAATTTTCCGGCCGACTCTATTCCGTATTTTTCAATCAACCACGACTCAATATTGGTGTGTACGTCTTCTTTGGCAGGATCAAGGGAAAATTTTCCTTCCTTTGACAGCTTTTCGATTTGTGCTAAGCCCTGTAAAATTACTTGAGCATCTTTTATCCCGATAATTTCCTGTTTGGAAAGCATGACACAATGAGCTTTATTGCCCCAAAAATCATAGGGCAAAAGCTTATAGTCGGCGGCTTTAATGCCAAAAACGTCTCTACCGGCGGTAAATTTAATGATTGATTCGGCGGGTTCTTGTTGAAAAGCCAAACCCCATAATTTTTCAATTTTTTGGGTTGACATTTTTGCCTCCAAAATGGTTAAAGTAATTTAGGGCAAATTTGATATAGAATTCTGTAGCCAAAAGGATATTTTTAATCTCAACATATTCATCGGCTTTATGGTTAACTCCAATTGTTCCCGGGCCAACTTTATTAACTGCAGGGATGCCCACATTCCCAAAAGCAGCGGCGTCGTTTGAACCCTGCTCAAAGCCAATTTTGATATTTTCTCTTCCCAGATTTTCTTCTAAGGTTTTTTTAGCTAATTTGATTAAGTCGTGGTTAGGATCAATTTTGTGACCAGTTCCTGGTTTTGCGGTAAAATCCCAGGTAATTTTAAAACCGTCGGCACTAAACTTTTTTAAAAACTGATTTAGTTCTTTTTTAAAATCTTCAAAGTTATTTTCAGTCAGCCTTGGCGTATTCCTAAAATCAAAAATGGCTTCTGCAAGATACGGAACACTATTTTTCTTTGTAGTTAAAACCTCGCTTCCCTTGCTTACAACTCCTGACCAAAAAGCAGTCGGTGTAGCAGTAGGCAAGGGCAAGATTTCGTCTTTATAGTTTTTTCCCAAGTCAGCGACAAAACTTGGCAAATCGAGAATGATTTCTGCTAATTTCCCGATCGGATTTTTGGTTTTGTCAGGATTGGCCGAATGGCCGCCCTTGCCTTTCACTTGAATTGTTATGAAAGCGCTTCCTCTGCAACCTACGGAAACCATTTGCATGGCCGTCGCCTCCGCTACTAAAGCCGCAGTCTTTTGAATCGTAAAAATCTTCTTTTTTACCCCATAATCCAAAAAAGCCTTGGTACCGGAACCATCAATTTCCTCTTTGGCGGTCAGCGCCAAAATCAATTTTCCTTGAAAATCTGTTTCTTTTAAATAAAAAGCGGCAAAGATCAGAGAAGCTAAGGCTCCCTTCATATCGGTACTGCCCAAACCAAAAATCTTTCCATCCTGTTCAAGCGGTATCAATGGTTTGGTGATTTTCCACATTTCTGCTGTTGGGCAAACCGTATCCAGATGACCGTTATAAATCAGGGTTGGTTCACCTTTACCGATGATGACAATCACATTGTTCGTCTGATCATGCTTTTGTTTAATCACTTTAATCTCTTCTTCGGCTATAAATTTGGCAATAAAATCAGCAATCATCAACTCCTGGCCGCTAAAGCTCTGAATTGAAATCAATTTTTTGACCAATAAGATGATTTCTTTCTGTTTGTAATTAATAAAGTTTTTGATTGAATCCATAGTTAACTCCTCTTATTTCAACGAAATCCTTATATTTTAATGTTTGTTTTTTAACCAATTTCTTAGTAAAATAAGAATCGGAAGTGGGGACTTATGGGATTGCGTTAGACTACCCTGCAAAGGGTAGGAGCCCTGCCCCACTTCTTCCTGGAGTTTCGGATTACTTCCGAGATTTTTCGATCAACATTTGCCCGCGTTGGTTCCCAGGCCAAACCAAGGCAGGCGCACAGCATTTCTTGCCGGCAGCCAGAGC
>PFXB01000025.1:0-1847 GCA_002791435.1 candidate division WWE3 bacterium CG_4_9_14_3_um_filter_43_9 | reverse complement strand
CACAAAGGTTGCAGATCGACCACAGGCAATCAGGAAGCAGGTGCTGGTCAACTTCCACAAAACCAAGCTTGCCTTTCCAGATGGGCACAGAGCCGCCTGAAGCGAGTGCCAACACCAACCACTCCGGCCGTTGCTCTATCATCAGCTCCAGGATGGCTTGGCTCAAAACCGTACCGACTCCCTGCTGGCGATAGGGCGGAAGAACCACCTTGGAGCGTGGCTCTTGGATTCGCGCCTCCTGCCACAACCCAAAGGTTTGATATCCCACCAAACATCCGTCTTCATGCCGCAGCGCCAAGAAAGCATTGCCAGCCACCATGTTCGCGTAGATCTCCTGTAAAGAAACCTGCAGGATTTCGCCGGCGGCCGACGACCAGGCCAACATCACCCAAACCGCATCTGCATGTCGCCCAGCCAAAACACAGTCTGACTGGACAATGTTGACCCTCTCACCATTCGGCAACTGAACTAAATTGACGGTTTTCATCTCTCTTACTCCTTTCTTCAGCTTCGTCTCAAAGGCATAGTTAGACAGTGCGGCCCGCCCTGGCCGCGATCAAGCTCCGAACCATCAAAAGTCAGCAGTTCACCTCCTTGACGTTGCAAGAATTGCCCCAGAGATGACTCCGTATTAGGATTTCTACCTCCATAGGCAAGAATCTGCCACGGAGCTACACAAAGCACATTTCCCGCCTGCCGCGTTGCCTCCCGCCAGGCTACCCGAAAGTGTTCGAATTCATTCTGGTAGTCGCTTCGCCCACCTCCGATCCACAGTGTTTCGTCAAGCAACCCATCAGTCCGCAGTTGTTGTAAAAGCGGCTTCCCTTCTTTTACTCTGTCTCGCTCTACTACCCATAGTCTGCCGGGTATAGTTTGGAAGGGTAAATCGCTTTCACTGCACCCAGTATCAGCCTGAATTCGGTCACCAAGTGGTTTAGCCAACTGGACATACGCCAACGGTTCGTCAAAAACGTAAGGTATCGCCAAGGCCGCCCGATCCCCAACCATGGCAAAGACCTGATCCAGGTGAATAACTCCTTGCAACTTAGAAATCTCCACCACATAGACCACCCGCAACTGAGGCACCTCTTGTAAAAGAATTGACGCCACTTGTCTTGCCGATTCGAAGTCGGTTCGACTCATGGCACCAATCAACACTACTTCTGGCGAAAATACCATTACATCGCCGCCCTCAACTTTGACCCCCTGGTAGGTCTCAAAGTCAAGCACTCGGCAGTTGGCAAATCGCGGGTGATGTCGGACAACTGACCTGATCAATTGCGTTCCGCCACGACGACGCTCAATCACCGAGCTCAAACAAACCACTTTACCTACTATAAAGGCCTGATCCCTCACCCAATGAGCATACTTGAGTGGAAGGATAATCACTCCTTGGACGGGATCTATGGGCTGAGGAACGCCAACAATCAGATCTTCCACTGCCTCCTCTGGCTTCGGCCAACCACCGCGATACTGCAGATAGTTGTCGCATTGTGTAGCAAGAATTTCCTGAAGTACGCCCCGAAGATCAACCTCCAGGATTTCCCCCAGCAGCTGACGGACCTCTAAAACTTCAACATCTTTTCGGTGCAGCAGCTCAACCATTCGGTTAAACTGCTGCTGGACAGAGAACAGGTTCCAGTACTCTTTGCCCAAATACGGATGGAGGGCAAGTGGCCCCGGAAATCCTTGCTCCACTTCCGGCCCTGGCTGGAAAACCAGGACGGTCTTAAGACAACCGTGTTCCGAGGTTACGGAAAACATGACGATTTCTCCTTTCTTTGTCTCTCTATATATGATTATGTTTAGATTGTGCTAACTAAAAAACCCTCGTCAATACCCGTATT
>PFXB01000029.1:1130-3034 GCA_002791435.1 candidate division WWE3 bacterium CG_4_9_14_3_um_filter_43_9 | reverse complement strand
CGCTTTTCTTATAGTCATTCTAGCCCGCCTGATAAGCGAGGCAGACTCAGTCTTGAATCCGATTCCGGAATCTCCGCCGATTGGCGGATCCCCAGAATGACAGTGAATGTACTTCCCCATGCGGTCGCTGGCGCTCCTTTAGTCGAAGAGTAAAAAATTACTGTAAACCCTTCGACTTCGGCTCAGGGTAAATTCCGTCGAGAATTTCCTTCCTGCTTTTATTATTAACCACCGTCGGCCGGCACGGAGCATAGAGGATTTTTACTTACTGCTTAAAAAAACAGTTAAAACCATATCTATTATTAAATGACGTCCTCCCCGGGCTAAAGCCCGGGGTTTCCTTTCCGCCAGCCGGCGGATTGCGGAAAAACATTGGACGCTCTCATCCACGGGCTAAAGCCCGTGGTTTTCCCGCTTCGAAATAAGTTCTGGGATTATTTTTTCAGGGAACGCATAAGCCTTAACAAGCGCAATTGGATCAGAAGAATCGCGGAAAGTATAAGAAGAAAAATAATTATCGGGAAAATCAAAGGCAGGTCTAAAAACGATAACACATTGGCTTTTGCCAAAGCAATCTTGGTATTAACCGCTTGGGAAATGTCTACCGTAAACTCTTTTCCTTTATAAGTAATATACCCGGCTTTAGCCACCATGAGAGAATACTTTCCGGATGGAATAAAGTAGTAATAATTGCCGTCTTGTTTGGTTATCTGAGGATTTTCTTGCTCAAAGTTTTCGGCTTCCCAAATATCCCATCCGCCATCCTTATTCAGTTTAAATAAAATGACTACCGCATCCTTAACCTTTTTTTCATTCTTGGGGCAAAGATTGGAGTTGATCAAACAGAAAAATTGATCGATAAAATCGAAGGACCCCTTTTCGTATACATATCCATAATCCAACACTAAGAATCCCAATCTTATCTCTTTATTAACCCCTCCTGGCAGTAGAATGTTTAAAGTGATAAAAGATTCACCGCTTTTTTCCGGCAGCATAAATTTCAGGCAATAAACGCCTTTTTCCGCATTCTCGGAGTTATCTCCACCTTTTCTGAAAATCAGGTTATATTCTTTGCCATCGATGGTGGTTGAAATTTGAATCGGCTCCACCGGCAATGAGATGCAAAAATCAGCTTCCTGGTTTATGAAACCTTCATAGAGGTTATCGGAATTCAGAGAAAAAGGTATCTCTCCCCGGGTAGCTAAAGTATATCCATCAAAAAGAGTTTTACCGTCCTCCGGATCCAAAGGATTTAGGCCGTATTTGACCTCCCAACCATCCTTTAAACCATCGGCGTCCGTATCGGCCTGGTAAGGATCGGTTAAATAAATTTTAAGCTCTTCGTAATCCGTTAAACCATCATCATCGGAATCCAAAAAAGAACGCGTAACTTCGGCTTTAATTAAAACATCGTTGCCGGTTTGGGCGAAAATGCCGCTTGCCGGTTTGTACCAAAAAAGAAGTTCCAGAAGTAAAAAAAGGGATAATATCTTCAAAAGTTTGTTGGTCAAGATCATTTGATACTCAAATCTTAATTATTCAGAATGATTATTGCTTGAAAACGATCTTAAATTTCCTGCCGAAAACAACCACCAGGCCGATTAAAACAACCACTCCGCCGAAAACCGCTATCAACCATTTATAAGGTATAATCCAGAAATATACTGTTTCTTCCGCGGTTTGTCCCGCTCCGTAGCTTATCAAAAGCTGGGCTGAAAACTTTCCCATCAACGGAATTATCCCCGCTTTTTCTACCTTCCACTCATTGGTAAATTTCCGGATTGAGTCCGGCAACACATTCCCGAAATTAGGATTAACCTGCAGAGTGGCCATCTTTTTGCCGGCCAAAGAGAAGATTTCGATGTTACCGAAAGGTTTTAAGTGTACATTTCCGCTGTTTTGGA
>PFXB01000029.1:242-1120 GCA_002791435.1 candidate division WWE3 bacterium CG_4_9_14_3_um_filter_43_9 | reverse complement strand
CCTGAAACTCTGATAAGAATCAAAGTGCCGACTTCTCCGGCGATATTCATGCCGGTTTTTCTGGCATTAATATCTTGGATGGAAATAATCACCGCTCCATAATGGCCGCCCGGTTCGGCGTTGGCCGGAATTTCAATTCTGACGGGGATTTCTTTTTTTTCACCGGCTTTAAAATCTATCGGTTCACTGCCGAGTTTTATCCATTTGGACAAAGAATATTGCCCGCCCTCCTCGTCTGAAGGCATAAATTGCGGAACGCCGGTTTCTTCCTGGCCGGCCTTAAAATCGACCGGATAGGTATATAAAGTTGTATCTTCGCCGCTCAGGATTTTGATTTTCAGATCCAAAACATCTCCAGGATTGGCTTCTTCTTCAATAACCACCGGAGAAACATTAATCCCCTCCTGGGCGTGAATTGGTTTTGAAATGCTGGTCGCGCACAAACCGAAAGTAATAAAAACAAACAGCGAGGTTAGGATTTTGACAACCACAATAGCTCCTTTATAATAATTTTATCTGTTGCCGGCAATATTATACTTCATATCAAAGATTTTAAGCTAGGGGGTATTTTTTCCAGAAGTACCAGGCAATATTATACCCGGCTCTGTTTCAATTCACATAACTTTATTCCAAGATCACTTTCGAGCTTCCTACTTTCGCTCTTGCAACTTCATGTCTCCCGATTCTGGGTCCGGAGTAAGAAGCTCTCTAACTAATCTTCGAAGGTTAATTTAATACATCCCTGTCGCTCTGAATGTCAGTGTGTCAGCATAATCATCGGCCGCGGACGTAATTTTGGCCGCCACCGCTTTGACGAGCATCTCCCCACTGCCGCCAACGATTGGTTCGGAGTTGGTATTGGCCACTTCACTCCAGGC
>PFXB01000029.1:0-186 GCA_002791435.1 candidate division WWE3 bacterium CG_4_9_14_3_um_filter_43_9 | reverse complement strand
AAGCTCCACTAGTAAAGCTGAATGTTCCGTTTTGCAGACCATAACCGTCATTGGTGTCTTGATTAATCGTTAGAGTTTCCGAGGCAGAAGCAATGGTATAACTGGCATAGCTGGAAAGAAGCCCATTGTTGGCATCCTTGACCTGTATCACTGTTCCGTTTTCCGCATTGCTGTCCAAATCCATAA
>PFXB01000047.1 GCA_002791435.1 candidate division WWE3 bacterium CG_4_9_14_3_um_filter_43_9 | reverse complement strand
CAACTCATACCGAAGGATACTTGCCATGGAAGATGTCCAAAAGGGCGAAGTCGTACTGGTGTGGCAGAATCCCGGGAAGTAGCCTCCTCGGCGACCTTCCTTCTCGCGCTTGACCCCCTCAAGCGCACGAAATCCTAAGGAGAGTGCGGGGCAACCCGCCCTCTCCTTATGTCCCGGGAGGAGACGAGCGGTTTTTCCCTGCCTGATAACCGCGGGGAGATTCCGCCTCCATCGGCAGGATAGCTCAATGGTAGAGCACTGGGTTGACAGCCCAGAGAGGACGGGTTCAAATCCCTCTCCTGCCATTTGAAAGGAGGGAACCCTTCGGGGTGGTCGCTCGCCACGCGAGCACCAACCACCCCGAAGTTCCCAAGTACTTTTTTAAAATCCGCAATTTCCTTTATTCTACATGTTTCGCATATACTCATTTTGAATCTTTCTTGTCGTCATCCCGAACTTGTCACCGCCTTTGGCGGGAACCTGCAAACTGCGATGGTTTTGGGATCTGTACTGGATGCTGAAACGAGTTCAGCATGACCTGTACAAATCAAGCTAAAAGGGATGAGTAGCAATTTGAATTCATCCGGAACTTTTACCCACTCTCTAACTTGAAAAGACGAAACCAAAGCGGACAAAAATTGCAAGAGGAAATTATATGAAGGGAGTTGATTTTACATCTCTAAGCCGTATTTTTTAATTTCCCAAACTAAGGGGGTGGTATTTTGCGTATAATCCGTAACTGAAAGGGGTATAGGTTCTAAACGATCGTCAATGTTGCGGGCCTGTTTCAAGAGAAACTGAAGCTCTTCGATTTCATCCCTTCCGAATTTTGGAGAAATCAAACAGAGGTCTATATCGCTTTCTGTGGTTTGTTTACCTTTAGCCCAAGAACCAAAAAGAATGGCAGATTTGATAGGAAATCCCTGAGAACGGATTAAACTGACAAAGCGTTTTATGGAACGGGAAACTTTTGGATCTAGAGTTTTTCTTGTAACCATAGGTAGAATGCCTTAGTTTTTGTAAGATAATCTTGGGTGTATTCTTGGGTAGCCTTTTTATGCACGGCAAACTTATAATCTTCGTATCTGGCTTTAATATTAAAGGCTGTAACTTCATCTAAAAGATCCAGTTGTTCCGGGGTAAAATTAACCGAAGATATAAATTTTACAAGTCTGGTGAGTTTATGGCCAAACGGTGCGGTTTTGCCCGTGTCTTTGACGACCAAAGCCTTGATTATTTTTTCAAGAAAAAGATGACAATAAAAAAGACACGGTAAATATCTTCCTATGCGGAAAAGTCCTTCTGCCGTGATGATATCTTCACATGCGCTTTTCTTCCAATAATTAATCATTTCTTGGTTTAACATCTTGGATAGATCATAGCAAAAAAAAGGAGAGATGGCAATTTTAAAATTGCCGAATAACTAAACTGCTAAATTGTTCAATTCATATATACTCCTTCACCAATCTTGCTTTTCCATATAATGATGATCTTGCACCTCGGTGCAAAGTTCTTGTTTTATAGACAAGGTGTGGTAGAATGCAGATAGAACCTTAAAGAATAATTATGGACAAGAAAAAAACTATTCAATACCAAAATTATCGATTCGTTGCCGTGATCAAAGCCGCCCAAGAAGGCGGTTTCTATGCTTATTGTCCTACACTTCCCGGATGCGTTTCGCAAGGTGAAACATATGAAGAAACAACTGCCAATATCAAGGAAGCAATCGAGGGTTACGTAGAAACTCTGATTGCTCACGGCGATCCAATTCCAGAAGAAGCTTTTGAAGAAAGTTACATCCTTGATATTCCCGTTAAAATCAATATCACCGGAAACAAACCTCTTTTCGTATGACCAAACTTCCCATTATTACGCCCCAAGAAGCCTTCAAGAAATTGCAGAAGGGAGGGTTTTGCCTCGACCGGATAAAAGGCAGTCATTATGTCTTAAGGCATCCAAATGGAAAACAAGTGGTTATTCCGATGCATGCAGGTAAAACACTGAAAAAAGGCACCTTAGTAAACATTATCAAAGGGGCGGATTTGACGGTGGAGATGTTTTTAAATCTCTAAACCATATTTTTTAATTTCCAGCACAAATGGGGTAATCCTCGGACTTTTAATCTGTTGAACATATTACACCCCTCATCCCTATCATATATACTCTTCACAAATCTTCCTTTTTCCCATATAATAACTGTTTACATATTTTGAACCAGGCGACGTGCACCTTCAAGGTGCAAAATGAACAACTCAAGTCATCCAGATCCCGCTTAGCGGGAGAAGGATCTAGCATTGAAGATGCGCTCCACCTGCCTTGATAAGCAGGCGGGCTAGATTCTTCACGTCGCTACGCTTTATTCAGAATGACATAGGATTTTTTTGCATGTAGATTCCCACAGGCTTTACGCGGTGGTACTATATAGCCGATTAAAAACAAAGTGTCGGGTTTGACAAACAAGCGTATTTACACCTTCGAGGTGGTGTTGCGCCTGCGGCTACACCTCGAAGGTGTTTGCAACGAAACTGTCATTTTGTTTTGCGGTTGCTATATATTTCGCTTCGCGAGAATTTGAAAGCTTCATCCCTGCCTACCGTCAGGCAGGCACGAGTAAAGTAAGTGGTCTTTGCTCGCTAAATATAACTATTTACATATTTTTATGGCTTCATTTAAGTTTAACACCTTTTTCGATATTTTATGAATACCAACGAGCCGCAATACATTGTTGTCAAGGGCGCCAAAGTCCATAATCTCAAAAATGTTACGCTTTCTATTCCGCGCAATAAACTGGTAGTTTTAACCGGTGTTTCAGGTTCCGGCAAATCGTCCATGGCTTTTGACACCATTTATGCCGAAGGCCAGCGAAGGTATGTCGAAAGCCTTTCTTCTTATGCTCGCCAATTTTTGGGCGTTATGGACAAGCCTGACGTAGAATCCATCGAAGGCCTTTCACCGGCTATTTCTATTGACCAAAAATCTACCTCACATAATCCGCGTTCAACCGTAGGTACGATCACCGAAATCTATGATTATTTAAGACTTTTATTCGCCAGAGTCGGGCATCCGCATTGTCCTTCCTGCGGGCGCGAAATTTCACAGCAAACCTTGCCGCAAATTGTAGATATGGTTTTAGGATTGATTACTAAATCCAAAGACAAACTCGTAAAGACAAAAGGTTTAAGAATTATTATCTTGGCACCCCTCATTAAAGATCGCAAAGGGGAATACAGTAAACTTTTTGAAAATCTTAAAAAAAAGGGTTACAGCAAAGTCCGTATCGACGGGGAAATTCATACCCTGGATGAAGATCTGGTGCTTATTAAAACCAACAAGCACACCATCGATGTCATCATTGACCGTGTTGTTCTGATGCCGAAAACCGATCCCGACGCCAGTCGCCGCCTTTCCGGATCCTTGGAAACCGCGCTTAAACTCGGGGAGGGGAATGTGATTGTCGCCGCAGTTTCAGACAAAAGCTTTGACTTTCCCGAAAACCCCAAAATCACGGAAGATCATTTATTTTCCGAGCGTTTTGCCTGTCCTGTCTGTAACCTTTCCCTGCCTTTCTTGGAGCCGCGCAATTTTTCCTTTAACTCTCCGCACGGAGCTTGCCCGGCTTGTACCGGTTTGGGAACCACGCTTAAAATTGATCCGGATCTGATTTTGAGTCCCAACCTGTCGATTGCCGAAGGCGGAGTTTTGCCATGGAGCAGGCTTTTTGCGCACGATTCCTGGTCGGCGCGCATGATCGAGGTGGTAGCACGCGCGCATCATTTTTCGCTTGCTACTCCCATCAAAACTCTTTCACAGCAAGCGCTCAACATTGTTTTATACGGCACCGGAAACGAATTATTCGAAGTTAGCGGCGAAAATCGCTATGGCAGGCGCACCAGTTTTGATACTAAGTTTGAAGGAGTAGTCAATAATTTAGAACGCCGCTACAAGGAAACAGATTCGGATTTCATCCGTCACGAAATCGAACGTTTTATGCGGATCGAGCCTTGCATAGTTTGCCATGGCAAAAGGCTCAAACCCGAATCCTTGTCAGTGACCATTGAAGGACAATCAATAATCGACGTTTGCAGGCAGGCGATTACGGATTTTAAAAAGTGGGTTAGCCGTTTGACTCTGATTTTCAATGAAAGAGAGCAGCAGATTGCCGAACCGATCGTCAAAGAGCTTCAAGCGAGGATTAATTTTTTAATTGATGTGGGGCTGGATTATCTTACCATTGACCGCGCTGCCAACTCTCTGGCCGGAGGGGAGGCGCAGAGAATCAGGTTGGCTTCACAAATCGGATCAGGATTGGCCGGAGTCTTGTATGTTTTGGACGAGCCGACCATAGGACTTCATCCTCGTGACAATGCCAAACTCATCAAAACCTTAAAAGAACTGCGTGATTTAGGCAATACCGTCATCGTGGTCGAGCATGATGCCGAAATGATGGAAAATGCGGATTGGATTGTTGATTTTGGTCCGGGCGCCGGTGAAAAGGGAGGGCAGGTGGTTTTTGCAGGTACGCCGTCGGAGATTAAAAAAAGCCGGGAATCTTTGACCGGACAATATCTTTCCGGCCAGCGCCGCATAGAAATCCCGGCCAGGCCTACCGGTTCCAAAACAATGGAAAAACTCGGTCTTTACGGCTGCAGTCAGCACAACTTAAAACAGATAGAAGTTGAATTTCCCTTAAATAAACTGATCGCGGTTTCAGGCGTCTCTGGTTCGGGGAAATCAACTTTGATCAATGATACACTCTATTACGCTCTCAAACAGCATTTCGGCCAAAGCCTGATCAAACCCGGCGCATACCAAGAGATTTGCGGCTTGGAATATCTGGATAAGGTTGTCAATGTCGATCAATCGCCTATCGGTAGAACACCCCGCAGCAACCCGGCCACTTATACCGGAGTTTTCAGTTATATCCGCGATTTATATGCCAAAACTTTAGAAGCACAGATGAGAGGATATCTGCCGGGTAGGTTTTCCTTCAATGTTAAGGGAGGGCGGTGTGAGGCTTGCCAGGGAGACGGTTTTGTTAAAATTGAAATGCAGTTTTTACCGGATGTGTATGTGGAATGCGAAGTTTGTCACGGAAAACGCTATAATAACGAAACTTTAGAAATCAACTTCAAGGAGAAAAACATTGCAGAAGTTTTGGATTTGACAGTTGAGGACGCCTTGCATTTTTTTGAAAATATTCCTCAGATACGTAAAAAATTACAGGTTTTGGATGAAGTTGGACTGGGCTATATCCGCTTGGGCCAACCTGCTCCAACCCTTTCCGGCGGGGAAGCACAAAGGGTTAAATTATCGACAGAGCTTTCAAAACAGGGTACGGGCAGAACTCTTTACCTTCTGGATGAACCAACAACCGGTCTTCATTTTTACGATGTCGAAAAATTAATCCAAGTTTTACGCAGGCTGGTTTCCAAAGGCAACACCGTCATCATCATTGAACACAACCTGGAAGTTTTGAAAAATGCGGACTATATTCTTGACTTAGGTCCTGGCGGGGGAGATGATGGTGGAAGGGTGGTAACCTTTGGAACGCCTCTGGAAATTTCACGCCACCCGACTTCTTATACCGGACATTACTTGCAAAAATTGCACCTCGGAGGTGTAAACTGAGACATTTGCTCCAAAACATTGATTTGAAAGGATTTGTCGTTTTGCACCTCGGAGGTGCAGTCCTAAAATTGCTTTTTTGGCTGTTTTCTGTCTTCTGCTTTTTTCTTCTTGTAAAGTCAGACGCATTAGCAGCCGACTTTACCTCGCAGGGAACCACCACCTATACTGTTCAAGACAACGGAAATACTCTGATTGAACAACAATTGACTTTTAAAAATTTGACTGCCGGGATCGTTATTCCGGAATATGTTTTGACTTTAGATTTAACTGCAGTTGAAAATGTCAAGGCTGAAACGTCCAGCAAGGCCATTCCCGTGACGGTTGAGAGGCAAGATTCGAAAATCCTGCTGAAGCCTGATCTGGAAGATTATCCTTTAAAATCTAATCAAACCTTTTCCTGGAAGCTTACGTATGAGACAGCCGAAATTGCGCAAAAGAACGGGCAGATCTGGGAAGTCACTCTTCCTTATCATAGCAGCGAACAAAAAGACAGCCTGGTGATACTAAAAGTTCCTAAATCTTTGGGTGAAGAAAACTATATTTCCCCTCAACCAAGCCAAAAGAGCCAAGATCCGGCTACTTACGAATATCGCTATGAAAACTCAGCCGAGTTGAGTAACAAATCGGCAAACGCCTCTTTTGGGGGGGTACAGCTTTACAGATTCAAACTTAAATATCATCTCCAAAATGAGACGGAGGAGGAAGTTTATTCGGAGATCGCCCTGCCTGCAGACAAAATCAATCAAATGGTCTATTTGGAATCTCTGGATCCCAAGCCAATTTCCGTGACGGTCGATGGTGATCAAAATTATTTGGCTCGCTATAAACTGGCGCCGTCTCAAAAATTAGAGATTATCCTTTCCGGTCAATTAAAAGTCTTTCCGCAAAAATATGATTTTGAAAATTCCGGATTTAAAAATGACCTTCCCGGGAAGCTGGAAGTTTATCTAAAACCTCAAAAATTTTGGGAAGTTTATGACAATCACATTCTGGAAAAAGCCGGACAATTAACCGACGAGTCAAAAACCGTGGCCGAAAACGCCCGCTCCATTTTTAATTTTGTGACCGGGTTCTTAAAATACGCCACTGAGCCGGAAACACGCTCTCAAGACCGTTTTGGCGCCGCAAATGCACTTTTAAATCCTAACGAAGCCGTGTGTATGGAATTTTCTGACCTGACGATTGCCCTTTTGCGTGCCGCTGGAATTCCGGCGCGCGAAATTGATGGTGTCGCCTATGCGCCAACTGAAGACTTTAACATCGGCTTTTTTGGTTCCTTGCACACCTGGGTCGAATTTTATGTTCCGTTTCTGGGCTGGGTTCAGGTTGATCCGACCTGGAGCGCCCCGCCTTCGACCATCGAACTTTTTTCCCAATTTGATACCAAGCATTTAACTTTTGTTACCAAAGGTCTTGGCTCCGAATCGCCTTATCCGGCCGGTTCTTACAAAGCCGATGATCTGGAATCCGCTGACGTGGAAGTCGAACTGGGCGAGGAAACTTCTCTTTCGAAAACCAAACTTGAGACAAATCTAAGCTTTCAAAACGGGTTAGTTACTCTTTTTTGGAACGAAGGCCAACTTGCACTTTTTAATCCTGGCCCGCAGGTTCTATATAACCTTAAGATTACATTTGAAGGCGAAAATTTGCAATCACAAGGGGAAAATCGGCAAGTAAATATTTTTCCGCCTTTTTCCAGCTTAGAAATACCTCTAAAATTAAAAGCCCGCGGCATTTGGAAAGAGTCGGGGGGAAATTTGTCGGTTACTTTGCAGTACTCTGATCATTCAGCACAATCCGGCGAGCAAAAAGAGGTTCAGACTTGCAACTTTGTCCCCTTTTGGAAAAATTTCATTTTGCCCCTGGTGATTTTCGGCGGTGGATTCCTACTCTTTTGGTTAATTCTTCAAATGATTGAATATGTTGAAAAGTCAAAAAAATCCTAGCTTACCATCTCAAATCAAAAATCTACCCACCAAAATTGGAGTTTATCTTTTCCAAGATCATGTGGGCAAGATTTTGTATGTTGGCAAGGCCTTAAAGCTCAGACCGCGAGTTTCTTCCTATTTTACCGATCGTTCTCATCTGGGACCTCTTTTGCCTAAATTTCTCTCCGAAATTAAAAAAATTACCTATTTTGTGGTCGAGTCAGAAGTTGAAGCCTTGCTTTTAGAAGCCAATTTGATTAAAAAATACCAACCTTTCTATAATTCACAAAGCAAGGATGACAAATCTTTTCTCTACATCAAGATTACCAAAGAAGATTATTCTCATGTTGCGGTCGATCGCCTTCCCAAAAACCCGGTGCAAAGGAAGCAAAAAGAAAAGACAGCCTATTATTTTGGCCCGTATCCGTCCGCCAAAACGGTGAAACGTACTTTAAAGAGGCTACGGCGGATTTTTCCTTATTGTAGCGCCAGAAAAATACCGTCAAAACCCTGTTTTTATTACGGAATTGGTTTATGTCTGGGTCCCTGCGGCAATTTTGTCTCCAAAAATGAATACCGTACCATGATAAATCATTTAAAATTATTGCTTTCCGGCAAGAAAACCAAGTTGTTGCGCGAGCTTGAGCGCGATATGCAGGCCAAATCCAAAGAGAAACAATATGAGACCGCGGCTATGTTGCGGGATCAGATCAATCAAATTAAATTTTTGACTTCCGCTTACCATTTGCCGGAAGAATACCTAAAATTTCCTGAATTGGTTTTAGATCAGCATTTAAAAGAGTCGGGCGAACTCCGAGAAATTTTAAAACCTTATTTCCCGAAGCTTGACGAGGTAAAAAAAATCGAAGCTTTTGATATTTCCAACTTAGGCGGAAGGCTGGCTACCGGTTCCATGGTGGTCTTTGTGGACGGAGAGACGGAAAAAAATGCCTACAGACATTTTCGGATCAGACTAAAAAAAGACAAGCCCGATGACCCGGCGATGATGTATGAAGTCATTACCCGGCGTCTGAAACATACCGAGTGGGATTTTCCCCAGCTTATTTTGGTGGATGGAGGAAAATCCCAAGTTGCGGCAAGTTTGAAAGCGCTCAAAGGGGCCAAAACAGACATTCCTTTGGTTGGATTAGCCAAAAGAGAAGAACGGTTAATTCTGAAAGACTACCATCATTCATTCGTAACTGTAAAACTTCCGGCCGATTCCAAAGCCTTAAATTTACTTCTACGTCTGCGCGACGAATCTCACCGATTTGCCATCAGCTATCATAAAAAATTACGCTTGAGAGACTTTTTTGACAAGGTAAAGTGAGTATGTTACGTTAAAACGAGATGAAAAAATTAATCAGAATTATTCTCATTAATATGATTGCGGTGGGTGTTGCCGCTTATATCGTTCCCGGAATTTCGTATTCTGGCGGAGTGCAAACATTGGCTTTAATCGCGGTTGTTTTTGCTGTTATTAATCTTTTTATCAAGCCGATTATAAAACTCTTGGCTTTGCCGGTGGAATTTCTAACCTTGGGTCTTTTTAGCACCGCCATCAATGCAGCTATGTTTTATTTAACTACTCGTTTTGTGGCCGATCTCAAAATTTCTGGCTTTCAGTTTGCCGGATTGAGTATGCCTATTTTGACCCTGCAAGCCGCCTACATTCCTTTTTGGGGAACCGCCTTGATTGGATCAGTAATCATTGGTATAATTACCACTTTGTTATATTGGATTACAGATTAATTGTGGAGCAGAAAGATGATTTATCAAATTTCAGTCTATGGACAAATCGTGATTGCTATTCTTCTTATTATCTTGATTCTTCTTCAGGCCCGAGGAACCGGACTTTCAGTTACCTTTGGAGGACAAGGAGATGTTTGGCGATCACGGCGTGGAATTGAAAAAACCATCTTTATCGGAACAATCATTCTTTCCATCCTTTTTTTGGCAACCACCATAGCTCTGCTTTTTCTTTCAAGGTCAATTAG
>PFXB01000105.1:3389-3691 GCA_002791435.1 candidate division WWE3 bacterium CG_4_9_14_3_um_filter_43_9 | reverse complement strand
CGGAGCCATTCCCCGGATCCTTCAATCAGTGACAGTGGAAATGGTCCACCAAGAGCCTTAACAAAGAAAAATCCATCTTCCACTTCCATCAGCTCTGAGTCACAAAGAATATTGTCCAGAGTCTCGTATGATTTCAGCTTCTCTCCTGGAGCATCGACCTTTAGCAAGCGGTCATTTATGCAGGCACGCGTAGCACGAAGGAGAAGAGTAAGGGCCCTTGCGAATGGGAGCACTGCAGCCCCGACACCCGCCAAAACAGAATTGGGATTGAGTCCTTCGATCGAACCGACCAAGCCAGATTC
>PFXB01000105.1:2918-3358 GCA_002791435.1 candidate division WWE3 bacterium CG_4_9_14_3_um_filter_43_9 | reverse complement strand
TGACTGCTTGTACAATTCTCGCTGCAATCAGAAGTCGAGAAATGCGCATTAGATCTTCGCATGTAGGTAAGCAGCTACTTTTGTTGACGAGGATGTCTGAGAACACGGCTGCAGAAAATGTCAGTAAGTCCCATGCCAAGAGGGGGGTATAGAGAAATGCGCATGCGATAGCGGGGCGAAAAGGAATGGGGAATTCACTCTCTTTTCTATCTCTTTGAATATAAGGATCCAGCACTCCCCATCCCGCTTTAAATGATGCATCGCTGATGCCACTAGATTGCAACAAGCGTCTGAGGGCGAAGGGTGCTGGGGGCTCATTAGAATTCGAGGGCGATGCCCCGAGCCCCATGCAAGCCCACATTGCTGAAGCGGCTCCTCTCGCCTCACACTTCTGAGTCATAACACCGTCCCTGGCAACATGACAGGGAGTTGAAGCAGTG
>PFXB01000105.1:2684-2826 GCA_002791435.1 candidate division WWE3 bacterium CG_4_9_14_3_um_filter_43_9 | reverse complement strand
TGATAATTCCTCTTGCCGGATCGGTAAATAACCCGGGCAAGTTTCCCCTCGGAGGAATATCACCAATTACCCTTAACGCCTGGCCAGGAATCCGCGCTCTTTCCACCCTCTCAACTTCTAACTGTTCTTTGTTCTGCTTGCC
>PFXB01000105.1:0-2632 GCA_002791435.1 candidate division WWE3 bacterium CG_4_9_14_3_um_filter_43_9 | reverse complement strand
TTGAGCTCTTCCAAGGTCTCACCAAAGCCTACCGGCTGGAAGCCGCGGTCTGTCTTTTTCAAAACAGCGAAAGACTCCTGTAGACTGTAGCTGTCGGCTACCGGCACCAGAACAAAAGTATCTTCACTCTGACGAAAAACGAAAGTGGAGAAAGGAGTTCCCGGCTGATGACCAACCTCAATTTTATTCCTATTTTCAAAATCCAGCGGTAGTGCACTGCTGGTTATGGAAAAATCATCCGGTGGAGTAAAAGATTCCGGCGAGGATTCAAAAGGACCAAGACCGGCAACTGTAAGAATTCCGGGCGCAAGACCACTATCAAATATCATCTTCCCGGGATCAAGACGGATGATCTTTTCTTCTAGGATTGGTTGAGTAGAAACTTCTGATTCTGCATCAGGCATATAAAAATAATAGCATAGGTGTGAAAAAATGCAAAGTTTTTAGCCATGATCTTTTCCCACTCCGGGAGTGGGAAAAACGGTTGCTAAAAAAGAAACAGAAAAAGTAGCCAAAGCAAAACCTTTGCGCAAAGGGGTGAAGAGTTTTTACAGAACCGTTGCCAAAGGTAAAAAATAGTTAGTCTGAAACAAGCTTAATATTGTTGTGCTTTTTTCAATAAAAACGGGTTCAAGGGACAGGAGCCCGTTTTTTTGTAAGACTATTTTAAAACCCATTAAAAATTTAGGGAATCTGATTGATTGGCAAAGCGATGTAACACCGAAGCCACTAGAGTTTGATAGGGAATGCCGCTAGCCACTGCACGGGACTTGAGTTTTAACAGGTCTTTATGCGACAGACGAATATTGATATTCTTAGTCTTGCCCAAAGTCTCCTTAGCAGCCTGTTTATATCGCTTTGTTTCTTTATCAACCTGATCGATAGTCCCAAACTTTTCTTTTTCGAAATCCTCTAAAATTTGCACCTCTTCCTTGTTTAAATCAAAATATTTCATTTTTCCTCCTTATCCTTATCAATAAGGTATTTTTTTGTGGCTTTTCTGCAAGGAATGATAGTTTTTAAAGAAATTTCATCTTCTATTTCCACGAAAGGAACCAAATAGGCATAATTGTTAACGTCAAGAATAAATATCTTTTGATTGCCATATCTTTTTGGATTGGGGTGCTTGACGATATCCAACAGACGGTCTTCAACAATGGCAATGAGAATATCTTCAAAGCAGATATCTCTTTCGGCTTTCAATTCTTGATTTTTCTTTTCATCCCAGTCAAAAATCTTCACCAGGATATAGTATTACAAATAATACCTATAGTCTTGTACAATACAAGATGAGCCTGAAGTGGGTCTCAATTTCTAATACAACTTGAGCCCATAAAAAACGAGAGTCATATAATGGTGTTATGACACTAACCATGAATGACTCTCAACTAACAACTTTAGAACAAATTGCACATTTTATCAACTCTGAAAGCGGGATCACTTTCAGAAAGCTGACTCAGGCTGATGCTTACCAATGGATGGAAACCACCTTGGTAAAGTTTGAGTATGCCTGCCGGCTCAAAAAGAACGAGAAAGGACTGATCAGGAAATATCTCGGGCAGATGACCGGCTACAGCCGGGCTCAGGTAACCAGACTGGTCCGTCAATATGTCAAAACGGGAAGGATTAAAGTTAAAGAATGTGAGCGTCACCGCTTTCCCAGGAAATATTCTGAGCAGCAGGTAAAACTCTTGGCTCAAACCGATGAGCTGCACCGTTACCCCAACGGACATGCTCTGAAGAAAATCCTGCAACGGATGTCCGGGGTCTATGGGGATATCCGGTATCAGGCTTTATGCGCAATTTCCGCTGCGCATATCTACAATCTGCGTTCGACTGTTTTCTACCGGAGAATTGCCAGGGATTACCATCCCACCAAGCCAACCGTAGTGCAGATTGGGGAAAGGAGAAAACCCGAGCCCAATGGGAAGCCCGGTTACTTACGGGTGGATACGGTGCACCAGGGAGACAGGGATGAGGAAAAGGGGGTTTACCACCTTAACATTGTGGATGAAGTCACTCAATTCGAGTTTATCGGAGCCGTGGAAAAGATATCCGAGAGGTATTTACTTCCCATCTTGGAAGCTTTACTGACATTGTTTCCGTTTACTGTTTTTGAGTTTCATGCCGATAACGGAAGTGAGTATATCAATGAACGGGTGGTAAAACTTCTGAACAAACTTCTTATCGGCTTAACCAAGTCACGACCAAGACATACCAATGATAATGCCCTGGTGGAGGGCAAAAACGGGAGTATCATCAGGAAGTGGATCGGGTATGGATTTATCCAACAAAAACAGGCGGATGCACTCAACAGATTTTACTTCGGGTGTTTTAATGAATACCTGAATTTCCACCGTCCCTCTGCCTTTGCTACCGAGATTACAGACAAAAAAGGAAAGACAAAGAAAGTTTACCGTCAGGAAGATTACCAGACGCCCTATGAAAAGTTAAAGAGCTTGTCCCGAGCCCAGAAATATCTGAAACAGGGAATTACCTTTAAGACCTTGGACTGTGTCGCTTTTGCCCATACGGATAACGAAATGGCACAGATTGTTTGCCAAGAAAGAGATAACTTACAGAAAGAGGTTATGCGCCCTATAGCTCTCGTTCCTTCAGGCTCATCTCTTGA
>PFXB01000082.1 GCA_002791435.1 candidate division WWE3 bacterium CG_4_9_14_3_um_filter_43_9 | reverse complement strand
CTACTGGAAAGAGCTGAATGGTTACTGAGAATTATCTTGCAAAGAAAAGAATTAGAATCAAGGCGGCCAGCAAAATGCGGTAGACGGCAAAGATTAAGAGAGTTTTTTCTTTGAGATAGTTGAGCAAAAAACGGATCGTTAAAAAACCGGTGGCCGAGGAGGCTAAAAGACCAACCACCAGGGGGATGGAGAAGAAACCAACCCCTTCTGTTTTGACTGCGGTTAAAAGAGACTCCAATCCAGCTCCTAAAATGACCGGTGTTGCCAGAAGGAATGAAAATCTGGCCGCCTCTTGCCTTGTCAACCCCGAAAGCATACCGCCAAGGATCGTAATTCCCGAGCGGGAAACCCCGGGAACTAAAGCTAAGCTTTGAAAAACTCCCACCGTGAGCGCGTTTAGAGGTTTAAATTTTTTTAAGGGGTTTAAAACTTGTCCTTTCTTTTCTACCCAGAACATTAAAAGCGCCACCAAAATTAAACTGGTTGCCACGCTCAGCGGACTTCTGAATGTACTTTCGATATAACTTTGGAAAATTAGGCCAAGGCTCGCCGCCGGAAGACAACCGATTAAAATGAGAATTCCCAGGCGTGATTCAAATTTCATCTGCGCAAAACGCCAGTTTTTATGTTTCAAATCTGACCACAAACTTAAAATTATTTTTATCCAATCGCGCCAAAAGAAAATCACAATTGCGAAAAGAGTGCCCAAATGTAAAATCGCATCAAAACTGAGAGATGGGATTTCCCAATGGAAAATATAAGGGACTAAAATCAGGTGTCCCGTGGACGAAATAGGCAAAAATTCGGTAATTCCTTGGACTATGCCTAAAACAAGAGCGGTTATAATACTCATAGCCTAAAAAACCTAAACTGGCGGAGTCTCCTTGGCTTTTTTGGCTGTCTCGCGCTGTTCCAATTTGCGGTCAAGAGCAGTCAATAATTTATGTATTAAGGTTGTCAGTAAAACCAGTCCGAAGCTCGCATACAGTATTACATTCAAGAGAGCCACCCCACCATCGGATCCAACCAAGGCCAACAAAATGAGATAGGGAATAACTAAAATTGTAACCAAAACGCTTACCAAAATCCAAATTCCAACCGTTTGCAGAGCAAAAAGGAAAATGCGCTTCATTGTTTTTCTGGTTTTGCGTAAGAAATGGAAACAAACCGCTATCCAAGCAGCGCTCAATAAAAGTAAAAATCCGCAGATTAAGGGGATGAAAAACAGAATCGAAGTTGATGAGCCTGAAAAACCGGAGCCAAGTTTTGCAAAAAACCACTCGACTAACCGCGCCGGTCCGTAAACAACAACATACAAAGGCAGAACAATCCAATTGCCCAGAGTCATCTTGCCGGCATTGACCGTTTTATTTTTGGCCGCCTTTTCCAGCATTAAATCATTGTCCATTTGCGCATAGGATAAATAGCTGGCGTAGAGCTTGGTGAGAAAAATCGGATCTTTTGGTGTAAACCAAGATTCCTGATTGATGCCAGAAACTACCGAATCCATCGCATCCTGAGAAACCAGGCCGGCGTATTGTGTTTGGAAAAGTGCGGATGAATAGTTTGTGTCAGGTAAAATCGAGGTGATGTTGGGGGATGAGCGTTGCTCCGACAAGTTCGCACTACCTCCCCAAACGTCCATCCGCTCCCCTGTGATAACGTAAAGCAGAATGTTTATGTTCTGTTTGGCAAGAGAAGAAAGTTTCAAAGGGTAGATTGGTTTGGTGACTTTAAACTGCAATCTTAAGGGGTTAATCTGTCCCTGACTATAGTTATAGGTATATTCATAATTATTATCGTA
Source organism: candidate division WWE3 bacterium CG_4_9_14_3_um_filter_43_9 (assembly GCA_002791435.1). GTDB lineage: Bacteria > Patescibacteriota > CPR3 > CPR3. Next base: position 8,154 of record PFXB01000082.1, on the reverse strand, counting down.
ACTATCCGTTGATCCCGCAAAAAGACCGTTGACTTTGACTGCCACAAAAAACCAACCATCGTCGATATATTCCTGCAGCAGACGTAAAGCATTGAGTTGGGCTTCGGAAGATGTATTATTGATGTTGTCAACTGATCCGGAAGAGCTGGCTTCCTGCTGATACCTTTCGTAATCTTCATACAGAATGGAGCCACTTTCTCCGACTCCGGGAATCTGATAGCCGTTTTTGTCAATCCACTCAAAAAGATCATCAGGTTGGACGGCTGAAAGTACGGCTATATCCAAGATTCCTACCCTCTTTTCCTCCCAAACTTCGACTGTCGTTGTTTCCGAAGATCCTAAGCCAATGTTCGAGGTTTTGATTCCAAAAAGGTCGATTCCCTCATCCGAACTTCCTTTGAGTTTTTCTAAAAGATTTTTCTGAGGTTTGGAGGCGCTGGCCAGTTTGTCAAAAAAATCACTGGCCACCTTCTCGACCTCGGGTTTGGACGGAGTTGGAATAAGCCAGCCAAAATCTTTAGCCTGCCCATTAAATTTGACAGATAAGACAAGATTTTCTGTCTGCGTTCCTGCATCATAAAAAATGGCCGCTTTTTGCTCAGCTTCGTAAACCGGATAATCCGGACTGGGAATAATCATCCCATCAGCTGAGACTTTCGAAAATAAAGGTATTCCCGTCAGGAAAAAGACAAAAACTAAAATCCCGCCGCACCAGCATTTTTTCATCTTACGCTCCTTTTTTTTGGGCATACACAATATAATTATTAAAACCCAGTGCTCCTTTGACTAGATCTTCTTCAATTGTAGCAAAAAACGGCCGGAGTTTCTCTTCGCAAAAACGATCGACGATTTCCTCTTTCTCTTTTTGGCAACAAACTCTGTTGAAAACTGCCATCCCGCCAGATGTTAAAAGCTCGAAAGAGGCTTTTAAAAAATCCTCCCTTTCGCACTTCGGCGGCAGGCTTACCGCCTGATACAGATCAAAGATGATGAGATCATAAGCATTGGCTTGCCTTAGTCTTTCCTGCCTTACCCAATCAGCCGCATCGGCCAAATGTACGGTAAGATTAGCAAATTGGGATAAATAGAAGTAGCGGCAACCGATTTCAATAATTTGGGGGTCAATCTCTACTCCCTCGATGACTTGGGGTGAAAAATAATGATTCAAAAGAAAGGCAAAAGTTCCGCCTCCAAGGCCCAGGATTAAAACTTGCTTTAGATTCTCTCTGCGATTTTTGATCCCTTTCACCATCTTGCCCCAGTAGCGGTCCAAAAAAAGATCGTTAAGATCAGAGCTGAAAAGTGAATAGTTAAAATTCCCCACGGTCAGGCGGCGGCGCGATCCGATCTCAACAACTTCTATTTGCCCATTTAAGGAAGAATAAGTTTCATACAGAGTTTTTGAGGCAAAAGGAAAGTTTAAGTTCAACGTTGTGATTTTGGTCTGACTAAATCCATCTCTAAATAATCCTGCAACAGAGGGGGAATTTTGACACTTCCGTCTTCCTGCTGGTAATTTTCCAAGATCGCCATCAGCGGACGGGTGTTGGTAATACCGGTCGCTGAAATCGTATGCACATAATCTTTTTCGCCATTTTTTTCATAACGGATGTTCAGCCGGCGCGCGTGAAAGGCCGCCAAATCCGAGTTGGACATCACCTCGACATATGAATTTTCCGAAGGCATAAAAACCTCAACATCAAATTTGCGATAGGTTGCCAGGCCGACGTCTCCGGTACACATTTCAATAACACGATAAGGCAATCCCAAATCTTGTAAGAGTTCTTCTTCTATTTCCAGGGCTTCCTGCATATATTTTTGCGAGGTTTGGGGAGTGGTAAAACAAATCATTTCGATCTTGTCAAACTGATGCACTCTTTTAATACCCCTAACGTCTTTTCCCCACGAACCGACCTCGGAACGAAAGCAGGTTGAATACCCGACATATTTTTTGGGAAGTTCACCCTTTTTGAAAATTGAATCAGCGTGATAAGAAACAATGGCTTGCTCGGAAGTACCGGAAAGATAAAGTTCATTTTGATCTTCTATTTTTTCGCCAGCTTCCAGTTTGTAGATTTGGTTTTCTTCAGAAGGAAAATAACCGGTGCCGTACAAAGCCCGTTTTTTCAGCAACACCGGTGGAATCAAAGGCGTAAATCCGCGGTGAACCAACTTTTTCAAAGCGTGATTGAAAATAGCAAATTGCAGCAGAACCGCTTCGTTTTTAAGATAATAAAAACGTGAGCCGGAAACCTTAGCCGAAGTTTTGATGTCAACCAAATCCAAATTCTCGCCTAAGGTTAAATGATCTTGATGTTTAAAATTGAATTTAGGTATCTCTCCCCATTTTTTCCGCTCGACATTACCCGTACTATCTTTTCCGACAGGCATTTGCGGATGAGTAAGGTTGGGCATCCAATCCAAGAGCGTCTGATATTCACTCTTGACTTTGACCAAAAGCGCTTCTTTGGTTTTCAGCATTTCTTTAACTTGCCTTCCTTTTTCAATTAAAGCCTCTTTTTTCCCCTCTTTTAATTTATCAGCAATCCGATTGCGTTCAGCTCTCAAAATTTCAATTTCTTGTACGAGTTGGCTGTGTCCGCGGTCAATTTCTAAAAGCTTGTCAACGTTGACAACGCTTTCGGAAAGGTTGCGGTTTTTAATATTTTCCTTCAGTTGCTGTGAATTTTGGCGAATGTAGCCGATATCCAACATAAAATGATCCTCACTCTCTGGTTACTATCTGAAAAGGTAGCTCGAAACTGATATTAAAAGAGGCCGGATCAGTCTGCCCGTAGATTTCAACCAAAAGCTCGAACTTGAGTTTCTCACCCGCCTCCGAAGGGAAGGTAAGCTCACTGGCGGCTTTCTGCTCATCGACCAGATTGTAGATTAGAAACGATTGACAGGGTTTGTCTGTCATACATCGGTTGAGATAGATTTTTTGTTTTATAAACGGACCAAAAATTTTATCCGGAGAGCGAAAGACGATCTCAAAAGGTTTTGCAGTGGTGTTTTCAATCTCATAGAGCGGATAACGCTGATTCTGGTTGGATGCTCCCTTGTAGATAATAAAGTCTAATGTTTGATTGTCTTTTTCGAAAGTTTTGATCCACACATTTTGATCGTCGTTCAAAAATGTTCTTTGGAAAAGATCGCTTTTTACCGTTTGTGCTCCCAAAACACTTGTTTTAATCTGCGGCCTCAGTCCCAAAACTATGCCGGTTGGAACAACCAAAAATACGGCCAAAATCACGAGTAGAAAAGTATTGCTTACAAGTTTAAGAATACCCATTGTTAAAAGCTCTCCTGGCATAAAATTCGCGCTCAACGTCATCTATGATCAAATAAGTGAGGACAAAATTAAAGGCGAGGCTTGCGACCGACACCCACCAATAGGTTAAATCTGAAAAGCTATAAAAAATTAAAATTCCAACCGCTATCCATAAAAACAAAAACCAAACTACAGCCTGATGATATAAATTATAGGAATTGGTTAAAAGCTTTAGCAAATTCCACTGGGCTAATTTTTGGGTAGCTTTCGGTGAAATGTGGGTTTCGTGAAGATGGATGGATTTGACAATCACCCAAAGGAAACCTACAAAAATTGCACCATACATTAAAAGATTGGAATAAGAATTGGCCAGCAGCGCTTCTTGCGAATCGGTATAAACCAAAGCTGGTAAAATCATCTGCGGAAAAAATTTGATCTCAAAGGTAAAATGGAAAAAAAAGTTAATGAGCCCTAAACCGATAATTTTAGTTGAAACCAAAATGACGGCCGGTAGCACCGCCTCATCAATGAGCTTAAGGAGTATTTTGGAAAGCATCGTCTTTCCACTATAGCATAGGAAAAAGTAGAAAACAACGGGGTGACAAGCTTTTACAAGCCCAAATCAACGGCAATTTTTTGCATGGCAGTTAAAGCGATTGAGACAAATTCATCCAATGGAATGTCTAATTTTTCCTGACAGAACGCGATGTCTTCTCTTCTGGTCCCCGCGGCAAAGGAAGGATTTTTAAACTTTTTCATGACAGAGCCGACCTCGACTGAGGCCAGTTTTTTATCCGGACGCACCAAGGCTGTGGCCACAATAAGTCCGGTTAAACTATCGGCGCAAAATAGCGCCCAATCCATTTTGGACTGAGGCTCTACGTGTGTATTTTCCGCATTATGCGCTGCCATGGCATATCTAACACTTTCAGGCACTGTAAATCCTTCAGCTTCCAGCATTTCGGAAACTTTAATTCCCTGAAGTTCGTGCGGCACTGCGGCAACATAATCCCCGTCATGCAACAGGCCCGCCATGATCCAATCTTCCCTTTCACCCTCTTTAATCCGATCAAAAAGCGCCCCCATCACCGCTTCAGTGGCTAAAAGATGTTTGATAATGTTTTCTTGCTGTAGATGCTTTTTAAGAAAATCCAAGGCTTTTTGACGATCCATTAATACCTCCGTTTCAATTGCTCTAGAGGTTGAACCTCTGAAAAAATCAAGAGGTTCAACCTCTCCGGCCTTTTTATGGTAGGGAACAATCATTATTGTTCCCTACCTTTTCACAATCCCCATTTTATCAATCTTCCCGCCGCAGAATCTGACTATTGAGTCTACCACTTCCTGCAATGATCTTTCCACCTCTATCCGGTTGATCTCATACACTCCTTCAACATTAATCCATAAATTTCCAGTTTCTTCAGTTACTAAAGTCCTCTGGGCATCTTTATAGTTAAAATCCAGATTATAGGCTCCGATTCGGTCAAAATAACAGATTTCTTTTTCGTTGAGCTTAATTTCCTTGTCTTCCAAAAGCGGCAGGATCTTTTCTCCCTGATGCGCTTCTCTTAAAACTGCAGGAAATTTCATCTTATCAAGGTCAAAGGCACCCGCCGAAACTCCGTATTTTACGACTACTAAATTGTAAGCATCAACACAGGTGTTCACCCGGGACAAATCTTTTCCTTGTACAATTCTGCGCCTCAGAGCCAAGGGAGAGGGCATTTTTTTGTGCCAGTCAACATCCATTTGCCGATAGAGTTTCTTATAGCTTAGGATTGCTTTCGATGATTCTATCCAATCTTTGCCTACCTCTCCCAGATTTTTGAGAAAACTTTGCTTATAAGCTTCAAGTTCCGGCGATTCTCTGACAACTTTTACACCTTTAATGACGGCGATACCGGCGATAAGACTCGGATATTTTTGCATTAAATTTTGATCGATGGTGATTAAGTTAGGATCAGAGATGTCTGGCAGACGATTCTTTACTTCCTGATTAGACTTTTTCTCAGAACTCATCTCCCCGACTTTTTTAAACCTCTCAATTACAAAATCTTTATTGAGATCTAAAACTAACCACGCGGCTTTAGGACCATGATCCTTCCCCAAAAGACTGACATAAATTGCTCCAAAAGCCTCTTTTGGCTTCAGTCCCATTTCTTTTCCTGCCTGATACAAAGTATTTTGCAACTTTTCTGCTTGCCATTTCTTATCACCTAATAGACTTACCACTTTTTGTAGATATTCTTTTTGGGCTTGTGACAGATCTGCCGCGGCTTGAGGAATTTCCTGCGTCACCTGATACGTCTTTTCCTGCGGCGCATATTTTTCAATCCAGATCTTGGCGTATTCGGTACGGATTTTGAACTCTTCTTTTTCTACTTCCGTAAGTTTCCCACCCTTAACTTCGGCAAATTTCTCCTCCATTTTCACTTTGGGCATTTGCAAATATTTGGCCACATCGATAAAACGAGGCAAAAAATGGGTTTTTGGCACAGCTCCGATTTGTGACATCTGCCAGGCCCGGCCCTGATCGTTATCCCCACCTTCCGACCAAAACAAATTTGCACAACGGTCATACTCGTCAAAAATGTCCGGGATAGTCATTCCCTGCGGATCAAAATTCAGCTGGCGGTTAAAATTGGTGCGGGCGAAAAGAAAGCGGCCAACCCGCGGAGGCAGAATATCCGCCAATTCACGCGCTGAGACTCCAACGCCTTTGGAAGACGACATCTTTCTGCCGCCTGCCAAAAACCACTCATAGGGAATATCGAAAGGATTTGGGTAATGATAAACTTTTTCCAAAATAACTTTGGCCACGTCGCGCGAGCCACCGGCGCTGGAATGATCCTTGCCGGCTCCTTCGACAGTTACCCCTAAAACCTTCCAATGGGCCGGCCAATCAACCTTCCACAGCAGTTTTCCTCTGCCGTTGAAAGGCGAAATTGCGCCCTCATGCCCGCAACCGCAAGCCCAGGAAACTAAATCTTTCTGACAGGTGAATTTGACTTTCTGCCCATCCCAGCCGTCAACCACTGTGGTTCCAACTTTGCCGCAGTGAGGACAAATCACCTGGAAGGGATACCAATTCTCGTTGCGCCTATAGCCTGCCACTTCCTGATAGATATCCCGAATAATTGCAGCCTTGTCCAAAGCTTCTTTAACAACCTTATTCATTTTGCCGGATTCGTAAAGTTCGTGTGACCAAACAATTTCAGGCACGGCACCTAAAATTTGCATAGTCTCAATAAATTCATGAGCGTATTGATAGCCCAGGCTTGCCGATTTTCCATCCGGCGCCGGAATTTTGAAAAGCGGAAAACCCATATATTTTTCATAAATTTTTTGAGGAAGATAGGTCGGCAAACCGTCCATGGGATCCAGATCGTTAAAAACATAGGTAGAGGTGGCTTTGACTCCCAAATTCAGCAAAGCCTTGAAAACCAAGTCGTGGATCAAAACTCCGCGCAAAGAACCGACATGAATCCTGCCCGAGGGCGTTTTCATGTCATCCACATGCTGAGGTTTTCCTCTCGATTCTTCTTTAATTTTTTTGGCTATTTCATCTGCCCAAAACATACTTATCCCTTTTAGGTTGTACTTCTCCATGCGCTCCTAATGGCTCGCTTAGTCGAAGAATATAATCTTGTGGTTCGATCCGCCAGATAGGCGGAGAGAACTACCTTATCTTTTCCATTTTTACTTTTGACTATATTATCAGTTCTAAAACCAACCTGGCCAAAAGACTAAGATTTTCGACACTTATTTCTTCGGCAACGGTATGGATGTTTCTGGCGCCATAACCGAAATTGAGCATTGCAATCCCCCGAGCGTTGAAAAGATTGGCGTCGGCTCCACCATTGGATTGAATGAATTTGACCTTTTTGCCGATTTTTCCCAAAGCCTCAACTGCCTGCCTCACCAAATCCGATTCTTGATCAAAGACATACCCTTCACAGTATGGCAGTTTGCCAAAATTTATTTCTCCTCCTAAAATTTCAGCTTCTTTTTTAAAAGTTTTTTCAATCTTTCCCAAAAGGGCGTTTTTTGTTTGCAGACTAATGCTTCTGACGTCGCCGGCAAGCTCGACTTTCCGGGGAACGGTATTGACGGCCTCCCCGCCTTTGATCAAACCCACGTTGGCTGTGCTTTCCTTATCAATTCTACCCCAAGACAATTGTGCCATAGCCTTGGCAGCGGCTGTCAACGCATTGATTCCTTTTTCCGGCTCAATCCCGGCATGGGCAGCTTTACCTGTTACTTCCAAATGAAATTCGGTGATATAAGAAGCTTGGGTAACCAGGTTGCCGATAGGCCCAGAACTGTCAAAACAAAAACCTTTTTTGGATTTGAGATGACTAAAATCGAATTGTTTGATGCCGCTTTCGGTTTCCTCTTTAACGGATAAAACCAGCTCAATCGGATAATGCTGAATGGTGGATTCTGATAAAACCTGGATAACTTCAAGGATGGCTGCCAAAGCTGCCTTATTATCTGCCCCCAGGACCGTTTTTCCGTCCGATCGAATAATTCCGTCCTTGATTTGAGGCCTGACGTTTCTACCCGGCTCTACGGTGTCGAAATGGGCGTTTAAAACCACTCCTTCACCCATACCTTTTATAAAAGTATAAGTGTTTCCGATTGAGTCAACCTCTGATCTTAAACCAATGGCTTCCAGTTTCTGGCAGACATTTTTGACAATAGCCTGTTCCTCGCCCGATGGGCTGTCAATTTTGACTAGATCGATAAATGTTTGGATGAGTCTTTTTTGATTAATCATATTTATCCCGCTTATGTCATCCTGAGGACCCGCCGACTCGGCGGGGACGTGAGCCTGTCCGCCAGCTGGCGGAGATCCCGTGGAGAATAAGGTACAATGA
>PFXB01000019.1 GCA_002791435.1 candidate division WWE3 bacterium CG_4_9_14_3_um_filter_43_9 | reverse complement strand
TTAGGCCTTAATCCCTATATTAACGCCTCCATCATTTTTCAGCTTTTAGAGATGGTTTTTCCTAAACTGGAAGCATTAGTCAAGGAAGGAGAGCACGGAAGGCAGAAAATCAATCAATATACACGGATTGCAACCGTTCCTTTGGCGGCAGTTCAAGCCTTTGGGATGTATATTCTCTTTCGCAGTCAGGGCGTTATTTCAACTTTATCAGTGATTGATCTGGCCGCACTTATTATTTCGTTAACCGCCGGAACGATTTTGCTGATGTGGTTGGGAGAGTTGATTTCCGAAAGAGGGGTGGGAAACGGAATTTCGATTTTGATTTTTGCAGGAATTTTAGGGAGTCTGCCCGTTTCCTTTGCGCAAACTCTAGCCACCAGAACCCAAGGCGACATTTTCCGTTTTTTCTTTTTTGTTATCATGGCGCTTTTGGTTATCGGCGGCATCGTCTTCGTCCAAGAAGCACAGCGAAAAATTCCGGTTCAATATGCTAAAAGAGTTAGAGGTGGAAAATTTTTCGGCGGCCAATCGACCCATTTACCGATCAGAATTAACCAGGCGGGAGTCATCCCCATCATTTTTGCGATGTCGCTAGTTATTGTTCCGGGAACTGTCGCCTCTTATTTGACTAAAAGCTCTTCTGCCTCAATTGCTTTTTACGCCCAAAAGATAGTTGCTCTTTTTGATAATTCAGTTTTTTACAGCGTTGTTTATTTTCTCTTAGTTGTAGGATTTACTTATTTTTACACTGCGGTTACTTTCAATCCTGATAAAATCGCCGAAGATTTGAAAAAATATGGTGGATTTATTCCGGGCATCAGACCGGGAAAATCTACGAGTGAATATTTAAGTCGCATCTTAACGCGCGTCACTTTAGCCGGAGCGCTCTTTTTAGGAGCCATTGCCATTCTTCCTTTTATTGCTCGTTCGCTCACCGGTATCCAGGCGATTGAGTTGGGAGGAACCGGAATTTTAATTGTCGTTTCGGTCATTTTAGAGACAGTTCGGCAGATTGAATCCATGTTGGTGATGCGCAACTATGAAGGATTTTTAAGCTAAGTGAGGACGGGTCATCATTCCTGCCCTCATCCTGAGCGACCCTGAGTTTATCGAAGGGGAGGGCAAAGGATCGCAATCTATTATGAAGTAGTCTTAGGAGAAGAAAGATGATTTTTATTATTCTCGGATCATCCGGGGCGGGCAAGGGAACCCAGGCTAAACTTTTGTCGCAGAGGTTTGGGAACATTCCGACGATTTCAACAGGCGCACTGTTGCGAATCAAATTTGATGAAAATACTAAAGATGGGATTGAAGCTGAGAAATATTGGGGAAAGGGAAACTGGGTACCGGATAAACTGATGTTTAAAATCTTAGGGAAAAGGTTGGCTGACGAGGATTGCGAGCAGGGTTTTATTTTGGATGCTTTTCCGCGCACCTTAAACCAAGTCAGAATCTTGGATGAATATTTAGCTGCCAGAAGCAAGCGGGTTGACCAGGTGATTTATCTGCGAGTGCCGGAAGAAGAGGTAATCACAAGAATGATGGAAAGGGCGAAGAGGGACATTCAAGTTTTTGGTAAAGCCAGGAGGGACGAAGATCCGGCTATCATCCGTGAAAGATTAAAATCTCACCGCGGAACGATAGAGCCGATTTTAACCGAGTACGCCAAGAGGGGAATTTTACTTGATATCGACGGGCATCGTCCGATTGGCGAAATCCATGAAGACACCATGGATCACTTAAGAAAAAACGACTTTTATCATAATCATCGCAATGTGAAAAAGGATCAGACTTGATTACGCTTAAATCTTACAATGATATTCAGTCTATGAGAAAGGGTGGTCAGATATTAACAGACACCCTCAAAGCACTTTTAAAAGAAGTTGAGGCGGAAGTCAGTCTTTTAGAATTAGATAAAAAAGCTTACAATTTGATTGTTAAGGCAGGAGCCAGTCCTTCGTTTTTAGGTTACCGGGGTTACCCGGCCAGCCTGTGCATCTCAGTTAATGAAGGGGTGGTACATGGAATTCCCAACGCATATCGCTTGTGCCAAGGTGACATTGTCAGTTTGGATGCAGGGGTTTGCTACCAGGGTTTTCATACCGATGCGTCCACCACTGTGATTGTTGGTCAGCCGCCTTTGGGTGCGGATTTCAAAGAAAAAGATCAATTTCTTGAAGTCGGAAAAGAAGCTTTAGCTAGGGGAATCGAAAATGCTCGCCAGGGTTTAAGAGTGGGAGATATTTCTGCTGCTATTGAAAAAGTAATTACCGCAGAAGGCTACGCAATTATTAAAGAATTGACCGGTCATGGAGTTGGCCGAGCTTTGCATGAAGATCCGTATATTCCGGGTTTCGGGCGTCCGGGAACCGGAGAGGTTTTACAAGCAGGGATGACCCTGGCTGTTGAAGTCATCTACGCCAAAAATAGACCTCAAATTAAGACTTTAAGTGACGGGTGGACTATTGTTACCAGAGATAAAAGCTGGGGAGGGTTATTTGAAAAAACTATTCTTGTTACCCGTAACACAGCCGAAGTCTTGACCTTACTTTAGAATTTTGTTAAGATAGCAAGCCTGTAAAGATTGTTAAGGGAGATAAGTTGGCTTCTTCGAAAAACTTAATCGAAACTGAAGGGGTTGTTTGCGAAACGCTGCCCAATGCTTATTTTCGCGTTCAGCTCGAAGGCGGGAAAACGGTTTTAGCTCATATCTCCGGTAAAATGCGGATGAATTATATAAAAATTTTATCAGGAGATAAAGTCAAAATTGAGCTAACTCCTTATGATTTATCGCGGGGCAGAATTACTTATCGCTATAAGTGAAAGGTCCCTGTTTGAATTTAAAATTTTTAATTCTTAATCAATTTTTAAGTTCTAATTTTTAAGGTTTAAACATTAAAAATTTAATATTGATTAGAAATTTAAAATTAAAAATTACTTTTAACCTATTTTAAGGATCATTATGAAAGTTAGAGCCAGTGTAAAAAAGATCTGTAAAAAGTGTAAGATTGTTCGCCGCAAGGGAGTGATCCGCGTTATCTGTGATAATCCAAAACACAAACAGCGGCAAGGATAAAAGGGGGATTATATGGCCAGAATTGCAGGCATAGACCTGCCCGATAAAAAAAGAATCGAAATTGCTTTAACCTATATTTATGGAATAGGGGAAACCCGTTCACAGTCAATTCTAAAAGCCTCGGGGATTGATCCCAACTTAAGGGTCTTTGAACTGAAGGACGGCGAGGTTGCTAAGATTCAACAATTTATCAGTAAAAATTATCGCATCGAAGGCGAACTCAAGCGTGAAGTTTCCGACAACATTCGTCGTTTAAGAGAGATTAAAACCTACCGTGGATCGCGGCACGAGAAAAACTTACCGGCGAGAGGTCAAAGAACCAGACACAATGCCCGTACCAAAAAAGGGAGAAAAATGACGGTGGGTGGATTAAGGCGTAAGCTTGAGAAAACTTAAAGAGGAAAAATATGGGGAAAAAGAAAGTTAAAATTCAAACCGGCACTTTGATTAAAAATAAGCCTAAGGTTAAGCTCAGAAAGAAAAAGGCGGGTTCATTTCCAATTCAGGGAAGAGCTTATGTTACTTCCAGTTTTAACAATACCTTGATCAATCTGACCGATAATAAAGGGAATACTTTACTTTGGGGATCAACAGGAACAGTTGGATTTAAAGGAACTAGAAAAGCTACTCCCTTTGCAGCTTCAACCGCTGCTCTGAAAGTGGCCGAACAGGCATTCGGGGACGGGATGAGGGAAATCCAAGTTTTTGTCAAAGGCCCGGGCGTTGGTCGAGAGTCAGCCATCAGAGCCCTAAAGTCAGCAGGACTCAGCATTATCAGCATTGCGGACGTCACTCCCATCCCCCACAATGGTTGTCGTCCTAAAAAAAGAAGACGAGTTTAAAGTCAGAGAAAAGGAGATAGGGTGGCGCGTTATACAGGTTCAAAACACAAATTATGCCGGCGAGAAGGAATTAAACTTTGTGATTCACCCAAATGTCCGATTGAAAGAAAGGGTGTCATTCCGCCGGGTCAACACGGACTTTCTGTTCGCCGACGCAAGTCTAACTTTGGAATACAATTGCGGGAAAAGCAGAAGGTCAAAGCCATGTACGGAATTTTAGAAAGACAATTCAGGCGTTATTTTAAAACAGCGCTTCAGGCAACTGGTAATACCGGAGAAAAACTTTTTCAAATCTTAGAATCACGTTTGGATAACGTGGTCTATCGCCTGGGCTTGGTATCGTCACGGCGGTTTGCGCGACAATTGGTCAATCACGGTTTGGTGAAAGTCAATGATAAAAAGGTTGACATTCCCTCTTATGAGGTTGGCGCTGGCGATGTAATTGCTTTTAAGGACAGGGCATTGAAGATTGAAGGGGTCCAAAAGTCATTAAAAGAGAAAGCGAAAACGCCTTCTTGGCTTACGCGCCAAGGGCCGGTAGGAAAAGTTGAACGGTTACCAGGCAGGGATGATGTACAAGAAGATATTCAGGAACAGTTGATCATTGAATTTTATTCTCGTTAAGGTTTTTAATTGGAAAGGAGCATCCTTTATGTTTAGCGTCAATCCAAAATTCGCGGTTGAGAAGAAGGATAAGAATTACGGCCGATTTATCATAGAGCCGCTTCCTTACGGTTATGGAATGACACTCGGCAATTCCCTGCGGCGGGTTTTATTAACCTCTCTTTTGGGATCGGCTATCGTTCAAGTTAAAATTGAAGGCGTCAAACATGAATTTGACGTTATTCCCGGGGTGAAAGAAGATGTGGTAGAAATTATCTTAAACCTCAAAAAAGTAAAAATCAAACTGGATAAGCCAAGTGTGGTTTTAAATCTGGATGTCAAGGGACCGGGGGTAGTTGCTGCCAAGAGCATTGATGTTCCAACCGGAGTCACGATTTTAAACCCCGATCAAGCCATCGCTACTCTTTCTTCACCTAAAACACGACTGAAAATGGAGCTTTTAGTGGAGCAGGGAATGGGTTTCCTTCCAGCTGAAGAGAGAGAATCTTCCGAGATCGGGGTGATTCCAATTGATGCCATCCATGCACCAGTTTTACGAGTGGATTATTCTATTTCCGCCACCCGCGTTGGAAGAATGACCAACTTTGATAAGTTGACTTTAGAAATTTCTACCGACGGCAGCATTGATCCGCAGGAGGCGCTTAAAAAGGGTGCGGTTATTTTAAAAAATTATTTTGAATTTATCAACGATCCCTCAATCGTCAAAGAAGAAGAAAAAGTAGAAACCAAAGAAGAGGCGGGGGTTGATTTAAAATTAACTCTGGAAGAGCTCGATCTGCCGACCAGAGTAGTGAATAGTCTACATGCCATCAATGTTACCAATTTGGGCGAGCTCATCCAAAAGAGCGAAAAGGAAATCATGTCAATCAAAAACGTAGGAGCCAAGTCGGTGACGGAAGTGAAAAAGAAAATAGAGGAACTGGGACTGTTCTTTAGACAAGATGAAGGTCAAAAAAATGAGACATCAAAAAAAAGGAAAAAAACTGAATCGAAATAAGGCGGAACGCAAAGGTCTTTATGCCAATCTTATAAGCTCGGTCATTCTGCATGGTCGCATAAAGACAACAGAGGTCAAGGCTAAAGCAGTCAGGCCGCTTTTAGAAAAGACGATTACTGCTGCTAAAACGCAGACCTTATCCGCCAAAAGAAGAGCGAACAAAATGGTTACGACCCAAGTGGCCCAGAAAAAGCTTTTTCAAGAGGTTGCGGGCCGATTTTCTGAAAGATCAGGAGGATACACGCGCATCATCAAGTTGGGACCAAGATTTTCTGATCAAACCAAAATGGCCTTCTTGGAACTTGTAGATTACAAAAGCGGAGAACCGAAAGAGGAGAGTGAAACCAAGAAATGAAAACTCACCAGACTAAACTTAAAGAAGTACAAAGGCAATGGCATCTGATCGATGCGCAGGATAAAATTTTAGGCAAGGTTGCAACTCGGGCAGCTTTTCTTTTGCAAGGCAAACATAAGGCCAATTTTGTTCCCTATTTGGATAATGGTGACTATGTAGTTATTATCAATGCTGTTCAAGTTGTTGTTTCTGGGAAAAAAGAACAGGCTAAAATGTATTATACATATAGCGGTTATCCGAGCGGTCTGAAGGCTAAAAATTTAGCAGCGCTGCGCAGCCAAGAACCGCAAAAGATTATTATTCAGGCAGTCAAAGGCATGTTGCCCAAGAGCCGGTTGGGCAGGGCAATGCTGAAAAAGCTTTATGTTTATGCCAAATTTCACGATTTTAAAAATAAGACATTAAATATTATCGAAACCTGATCAAAGGGGTATTAATGCCGCGGACTAAAAAAGAAATCAAAGAGAAAAAAGTCAAAACTACCAAGAAAATCAAAGTAAATAAAACTCCGAAGGACGGTGTTGGTAAAACCCGCGTACGTCAAGCGTCACAAGCAGCCGAACAAACTTCCCCTCTTTTAGTAAAATCTGCAGGAGAAAAAAAGCGTCCATCCGCGCGTCAGGCGAGCAAGCGCTCTCCCTTAAAGGTGGAAAAAAAGAAAGAAGGTCTGGAAAAGACAGTCGCCGATCAAAAAGAAAAAGAGGAAGTTAAAGAGAAAGGGATCAAGGAAAAATCTTTTATCAAGGAGAAATCCTTTATTAAGGAGAAATCCTATTTTGAAGCTGTAGGTCGCAGGAAAAATGCAATTGCGAGAGTGAGGCTAGCTCCGGGGGAAGGGAATTTAATTGTTAACGATCTTTCAGGTTGGGATTATTTTAAAGATCAGCTGCTCGCCAGGCAAATTTTAAACAAACCTTTTTTAATCTTGGGCAGGAAAGATAGTTTCAACACCATCGTCAAGGTTGGCGGTGGCGGTAAAACCGCTCAGATGGGAGCTGTCGCACACGCAATTGCCCGTGCTTTGGAAAAATTCAATCCTGATTTTCGGAAAACCCTAAAGAAAGAGGGCTTGCTAACGCGCGACTCAAGGATGAAAGAAAGCAAAAAATATGGATTACTTGGGGCTCGGGCGAAAAAACCCTCTCCCAAGCGTTAGCATCAGGATCACTCAAACAGTTTTTGGACTTTGGTATGGATGGTCCCCTTCACTTTTTTCCGAAACCGATTGTTTGGCTTTGCAAGCCCACCTCTATTTTGACGCTACTCACCTTTCTTTTTATTGTCTTTAGGATTTATCTTCTCATAGTTACTCCTCAGATCAACATCTGGGGTGCACATGCTTTTGCTAATGATTTTCTGTCGTATTACTTGGGAGCGATTCTTTGGCGCACCCAGCAAAATTTATACGATGTGACGCAACTTGTGGCTTTAAAAGATACTCTGGGTCTGCAATTTTTGGTCGGCCAAGGATTCGTTTATCCGATGTTTTTGGCGTTTTTTATAGCACCCTTGACGTTTTTGCCGGTTCTAACCGCTGTTCGGACATGGTATCTCATTAATGTAATAATCTATGCCGCTCTTGGTTATTTTTTAGGTAAAAAACTGACATCTTTGAAGCCGGGTTTATTTTTTCTGGTGATGTTTATTTTTTTTACTTTTCCTCCGCTTTTCGGCAACTTCGGGTCCGGGCAAATTAATATTCTTATTTTTGCTCTGTACTTTACCTATTTATGGAGCATTGAGAAACAAAAACCTTGGCTGGGAGGAATATTTTTGTCGATTGCAACCTTCCTTAAAGTTTATCCGGCGGCCTTTTTGCTCTGTGCCCTCCTTAAAAAGAGAATGCGCATTGTTGCGGGGTTTCTTTTGAGTGTTCCGCTTTTGGTGGGAATTCCTTTGATTTTCAACTCTTTTGACCATTTTTTCTACTATTTTAAAAACATCCTACCGGCTATCCAATCCGACGCTGATCCTTATTTTACGAACCAGTCGGTAAACGCC
The DNA here is from genome assembly GCA_002791435.1 of candidate division WWE3 bacterium CG_4_9_14_3_um_filter_43_9. Classification (GTDB taxonomy): domain Bacteria; phylum Patescibacteriota; class CPR3; order CPR3. The sequence goes on along the minus strand of PFXB01000019.1, from coordinate 2,255 downwards.
TTCTTGAGCAGGATTTTTTATAGTAGCGACTACTCACTGCCCCTTTTGAGCGTTGACATCAACACGTTTAAGGTTATAACCTGGGGCGTGATACTCTTTTCGGTCGGCGTTATAGTGTTTTCTACTTTTTGCTGTCGACATGATCCAAAAAAGACGGTTATGCTTGAATTGGTGTGGTTGGGAACGATTGTTTTGGTTTCAGGAAAAAGCAACTTTTGGACTTTTGTGCCGACAGTTCTCATCACCCTGTTTTTAATTATTCGCTTCACGTTTCTGCTGACTTGGCAGAAGGGACTCGCCGTGATATCCCTTTTCCTGCTTTACTATCAGGCGCTTTTCTTTGGTCTGACGGACAAGTTAATGCGCCTGTGGTGGCAGGTTCCTCACTTGGGATTTCTTTATCTTTCAGCAGGATTTTTAGGCCTGCTTTTCGAAGTAGTGATCTTAATTTCGCTCATTGTCAAAAGACCGCCACGTGAGATGGGTTCACGCTTCTTTTAAAGCCACGGCGCAAGCCGTGGTAGTTCATAAGCCGGTTAGATTCTCTCCTCGTCAAATTGATGCGATTCAAAGACAGGTGTGCTATTCCTAGCCCTCTTTGCGTCATCCTGAGGACCCGCCGAGTCGGCGGGGACGACGTGAGCCTGTCCGCTTGCCTGGCGGAGATCCCGTTATGACAAAGGAATATCCCATCGGCACTCCCCCCAATCTTTATTTGCTGGTAGTCTGAGGATATTGCGGCGAAAGGAATAGTAGTTCGTAGTTTTCGTTGCTTGACAAGCCGGGTTGATCGTGTTATATCTGTAACGTTATAAATATAACAAAGACCATGTCAAACCAAACTTTTGTCTCTGCCAGCGAGTATGCGGTCAAACATAAGATCTCCAAAATGCAGGTAACCCGACTGATTAAAGCCGGTAAACTCTTTGCCCAAAGGGTTGGTCAAAGCTGGATGATCCCGCTTGATCCCGGAAATATCAACCAAATTGGTTTTGAGAAATATACCTCTATCCAAAAATGGAATAAGCTTATCCAGTCTAAATTAAACCGCAAACTCAAGATTGAAGACAGCAAAGATCGCGAGTTAATTTATGCCCGCCTGCAGAGTTTAGGTTTACCGCATGAACGTTGCTTCGCCTTTCCTTGCGGAGATTTTCCGTCTTTAGAACAATTTAAGATCGCAGTTGGGAGAATAGGCTTTCCTTATTGGATCAGCGCGGTTCCTGACCCTCAATTTCCACAGCTTAACCGGCAATCAAAATTGAGAATCTATGATGTTAGAACTGGCTGGGAATTCATCAATAAACTTTCAGACAAAAAGAATTACAAAATCATCATTTCGCAATATCCCGATGATCCGGATTTCAAAGGAACGGTGGTTGTCTCGCGCTCGGGCAATGGCATTGCCGAATTTGTCACCGGAGACAGGCACTATATCATGACCCGCGGGTTTACCTTAACCGACCCTATGCTTTTTAATCAGCAGGGAATTAAACGTTTTTCCAAAACTGTTCCCCCTGGGAAACAGAAAAAGTTGTTCAGTTTAGTGCGAGGAATTTATGGCCACTTGGAATTTCAGCATGGCCTAATCGAAAAAAAAAGATTCATCACCTTTCTGGATTATAACGAAGAAGCAGGATATTTGGAGATCGATAAAATTTGGAAAGATCTGGTTTTGTATTTTGTACAAAAAAGGAAGAAGGAAAAGAAAAAACTCTATGGTCTTCCGGCCAGTCCGGGTAAAACCTCTGGGCGGTGTTTTGTTGTCCACCATGAAACCGTGGGTCTTTTTGAAAAAATTCAGAACGGAGACATCTTAATTGCTGACACCACCACTCCCGAGATGACTTCCATGCTCGGTAAAGCTTCGGCTATTGTAACCGATTTGGGGGGAGTTTTAAGTCATGCCGCGATAGTCTGCCGGGAGTTGAAAATTCCTGCTGTGGTTGGAGTCACCAATGCTACCGAACGCTTGCGGTCCGGAGATATGGTGCGCGTTGATGCTGATCGCGGGGTGATCGAAATTGTGGATTCCGATTAAACTGCGGTCTTCTACCCACTGGCTACTAATCCCAAAATCCTCACTTTCTGGTTGTTTGTGTTTTCAACGATTTTCTTTTATAATCGTTCGAGAAGATCACGGTCCGCCAGCTGGCGGACGTGGATGAATCGAATGATTAATAAACTCGCCGACCCGCCCCCGCCTGCCGGCGAGGCAGGGATTCGGCGGGGAGGATACCGCGGCTTTAGCCGTG
>PFXB01000008.1:839-10280 GCA_002791435.1 candidate division WWE3 bacterium CG_4_9_14_3_um_filter_43_9 | reverse complement strand
TAATAAAGCTAATTGGGCGACAGTCCCTCTTTATCTGCCTCTCACAGACCTGCAGGATTTGTCCGGCCGGCAGGATAGAATCAATGTCTTGCTGGTCAAATCTACCGATGCCTATTCGGTTGAAGAAACCAGCAGTAAATTGGGGAATTTGTTTGCCGGCGCCAAAATTATCGATTCTTCGGATACCGCCCAAAACGTTTCGGGAAGCTTGGTTAATACCGCCAATCTGACCAACAGATTTATCGGCTTGGTGAGCGTTTTTGTGGTTGTCGCCGCTTTTATTATTATGAGCTTATTAACACTTCTTTCGGTTAACAAAAGAGTGAGAGAAATCGGAACGCTCAAAGCCATCGGCTGGAAAAATTCCACCATTGTCCGTCAGATCTTTTTGGAAAACATCGTGTTGGGGTTTTGGGGAGCCTTGGTTGGCATCGGCTTCGGCTTGCTTTTGATCTATGCTCTAAACCGGTTGCACATCTCGCTTTCGGCCACGGTTCAAAGTCTCGACGTCGCGCAGGGTTTCATCGGAAGATTTGCCGGAGGAATGGGTCGCAATACTGCGGTTCAGAGCAATAGTGATCTGACGACAGCCGTCAATCTTACAATCACTTATCAATATCTGACCTTACTGATAGGCGCCGGGGTAGCAGTGGCAGGCTCGGTTATCGCCGGCAGTTTGGCAGCTATAAAATCATCCAAGATGCGGCCTTCAGAAGCTTTAAGACAATTATAGACAAACTTAGCAAGAAAATGTACTTGTGGCATGTCTATACGTTAAACCAATTAAGGTATTCTAGAAATAAAAAAACACCTGAATGGTTATTGGTTTATCTATAGAGTAAAGGAAGATTATGTCTTTAATCAATATCAAGAATCTCAAAAAAGATTATAAACAGGGAACCAAAGTCATTCACGCGGTTGACGATGTCAACCTTGAGGTCGGTGAAGGAGAATTCTGGACCATCATCGGCGTTTCGGGTAGTGGTAAAAGTACCCTCTTGCAACTTTTAGGCGGATTAGATCGGCCTAGCGCAGGGACTGTCCGAATCGGAGATCGGGAGATAACGAAACTCAATGATTCAAAGCTAACCAAAATCCGGCGGGAAGAAATCGGTTTCGTTTTCCAGAATTTCAATCTTATTCCGACTTTGACTGCACGGCAAAATGTGGAAGCGGCGATTGCTAAAAGGTCAAAAAAAGACACCAAACTTTCTTTGGAGATGCTCAATAAAGTGGGTTTAAAAGAGAGAGTCAATCACCTTCCCGGCTTGCTTTCCGGCGGTGAACAACAGCGCGTGACCATAGCGCGAGCCTTAATCAATAACCCCAAAATCATCTTGGCTGACGAGCCAACCGGCAATCTAGACAGTAAAACCGGGCAGGAGATTTTGGATATTTTGAAAACTTTAAATCACGAAAACAAACAAACGGTTATCCTCATCACCCACTCCGAATACGCCAGAAAATACGCCACCCACACGGCTGAAATGCATGACGGAAAGTTAATTGTCAAAAAAGACAGAAAAAACTAACTCTTTTGACTTTCTGATTGACCCCCCAAAGCCCTGGCGGTTTTTAGCAAGCGTTCGTATTTCTGGCGGGTTTGAGCATGTGAAACGGAGATGACCTCCGGCGTAAGCGCCGAACCTTCCAGAATTTCTGAGGAAAAAGGATTTTCAATTGGCCCGATCAAGGCTCCGGTTGAGGCTTTTGCAACATAGGCACCTTCTGTTTTTATCGGGAGCGCTCCGCCAGGATGTCTGTGGCCGGCGTAGATTTGTATCTTTTGTCTTACAAAGTTGGTCGCCTCTTCTTTCGTTTGTCCTCTTTCCACAAGGGTTTTAATCAACTTATCTTGCATATGGACAGCGCTATGGGTATAAACTGTAGTTTGAAATCCCTGTTCGCAGTCGTTGACCAAAGCTTCGATGAGTTTATCTTGCGCTAATCTTTCCTGTTGAATATAGGTCATCATTTGACGGTAAAGCGGTTCATTTTCAGTATAACCTTCTTCTTCGAGCGCCTGTTGCAGATCCTCAACCCGTCCGCCGAAGGTTTCCAAATGACAATTTAGAAATGCAACCTGTGAGCGGTCTCCGACAAATCGTCCGATCTGCGGGCCAAAAGCCAACTTTTCCAGATACCAACGTTGCATTGGGTCAAAGGCGACTTTTTGAATTTCATAATCGTCGACTGTTGACTGTGACGGATCAGGGTTGGCATTTTCCCGAAGATGGCGATGAGAGGCGTCCCAGGCGCGAGAGATGGTTGTCCAAGAATACCCAGTTTGGGTAGCTTCTATCAGATCTGTGAAAGTATTCTGGTCCACACGGCCAAAACGTTCGATCCAGGGCGTGGCTTCGATTATACCCTCATGGCCTGTAAAAGAAGCGTCATGATTACCTGTTAAATGTATCATTGATGTTCTGATTTCTCCGTCTGGATGTGTTGTGCGGGAAGCAGAATTAAGAGCTGACTCGTATCTTAATCCGCCGTGTAAAAAAGCACCCGCCTCATATGCGTCTGACCAGTCTCCGCCATAAACGATGATTCCTCCCTTTTCAAAGCGGGAGGCAAACTTTTCCCTCAATCCGTGCAGCATTACATCCGTTAGAACATTGAGCTTGCGGAATTGTTTTTGTAGCGGAGGGAGATTTTTTGCCAGTTTAGTATAAGGTTCTTGTCCGCCTAAACCATCATATCCTTCTCGGCCAAGTTGGCGGGAAAGCAGATGCAAATCAGTAAAAAAAGTAAGATCGGGAATTCCGTGCAGGGTTAACTGTTCAGCTGTAATTTCTTGAGGTCTAGTAAACAATTCCTGATTAAAAGGAGAATTTAGAAATTGAGGCCGGGACAGATTTTCAGAGGCCCTTTCTTCCACCTCTGCCTCAAATAGGTCATCTTCCGGATCAAACACATAACCGTCTGTATGAAGAAGTGTGTCAACAGCACATTCTTCTTCGGCTCGGCGCAGAGTTTGCAAGGCTTGCCAAAAAGCAGAACGCGTGTCATTTTCCGGCGCTTTCTGTGCCTCTAAATGAAAATCTTGAAACAAAGGATCGTATTCATTCATTACCTATAGTTTAAGGAAAAGTCTAACAAAAGACAAGATAGTGGTTTCAAAGGTCGAGAGTGATACCTAAAGGACAGTGATCCGAGCCGGCAACGTCTTTTAAAATAAAGGCTTTTTCCAGCCTGTTTTTTAGTGGGGTCGAGGCAAACACGTAATCAATCCGCCAGCCGAGGTTTCTTTCACGGGCATGGTAAAAATAAGGCCACCAGGTGTAATGTCCGCCTTCCGGCTGCAAGTGTCTGAAAGTGTCGATAAAACCCAATCCTTCAAGTTTATCCAGTTGCGCTCTTTCTGCAGGCGTAAACATAATATTATTCTTATTTTCTTTAGGGCGGGCCAGATCAATCTCGTGGTGCGCGATATTAAAATCACCCACAACCACCACCTTTTTGTTTTTGAGGGTTTTAAGATGGTCCAGCAATACTTGATAGACCTCAAGTTTGTAGGGCAGGTTTTTTTTGGAGCGGTCTCCATTGGGGAGATAAACATTGATAAGGATTAAATCGTCAAAGTGGAGCTCCAAAATTCTGCCTTCGGAGTCAAACCTTTCCATCCCCAAACGATTTTTAACAAACTGTGGCTTTTTTTTGGTGTAAACCGCCACCCCCGAGTAACCTTTTTTGTGGGCAGAATTGAAGAAAGAAAAGTAGTCGGATGGATTGATAAGTTCCGGCGGGAGTTGGTCTTTTGAGGCTTTAATTTCCTGCAGACACACGCAATCCGCCTGGCTTTGGTCAAACCAGGCGGGAAAATTTTTTTTGTAGACCGCTCTCAAGCCATTGACATTCCAGGAGATAATCTTCATCTTATCCATCATATCATAAAAGTCAAAAACAGCTGCTGGCATCTGGCAACCAGCGACTGGCCATTAAGCAGGTGTCATCCCACATTTAATGCGGGATCCCGTGTGAATGTGATAGACCCAACGGGATTCCTTACCCGGAGTCAGGAATGACACAGAAAAAAAGAGAAATGTAGCGGATAACGCAAGAATCGCCATGTTTTAACCCATGGAAACCTAAAGGTTTCCGCTACAAGATTAATATGCTCAACTTCCTCAAAAATGCAACAGTTGTAGTTGAGCATTCTCCAAATTACGACATATTTCTTAAAAATTTTTTGTAAAATGAAGTAATTTGGGTATAAAATCGGCTTTGTTCAATCTACTTCTTTCATTCCTTATTTTCGGTAAATCTGAAAGTTGCGAGAGCCAAGAGAAAGGCCACGACCAGCCAGATAAAAAGGTAAACAAGCTGGGTTTTGATGGCTGCTATTCCCTGTCCATCCAGAGAAACTTTGCGTAAGGCTTCAAGCAGTGGAGTTAAGGGGAGAAATTGGACAATTTTTTGCGCCACATTCGGCAGCAGACTGGTTGAGAAAAAGACGCCGGAGAGGAACATCATCGGAGTGGCAATCAGTTGCGCCAAGCCGGCTGCCGCCTGGCTGGTTTTGGCAATTCCTGCCACCACAAATCCCAGGCATAAAAAAATCAGTGTCCCGAAGATGGCAACTCCATAGACCAGAAAAAGATTGCCGTAAATTTGAGCGTTGAACAGAAAGTGTGAGGCAGACAAAAGAATGGTAATTTGTACCACACTCAAAATCAGATAGTTTAAAATAAAAGCTACGATATAATCACGCAAAAGGAGCGGAGTCGTCAGTAATTTTTTTAAGATATTGTCTTCCCGTTGGCGCGACAGAGCAATTGAGATGCCGATAATCCCGTATTGCATGACCGACATCCCCAGCATGCCGGTGGCGATAAACTCAATATATTTTATTTTTTTGGCTTCCACCGGGGCTGCGTTGAGCATCAAAAGGGTCGGCGCTTGGCTGAGATTGAGATTGGCTTGGGTGACAAATTGTTGCAGGGTTCCCAAAACAACCGAGTTATTTTGGACGTTTTTGGCGTCATAATAGAGCGTTAAACTTATGGGTTGGTCAATTTTACTTTGGGGATTTGTTAGATTTTCGATTTCCTTAGGGATAATAATGCCGTACTCAACCTGGCCACTTTTAACGTCCTGATAAATTTCGTCCGGAGTCGAAGTTTTGATTTCAACATTAAAGGCCGGAATATTTTTAATAGCTTGGGTGAGTGTTTCTGAAAGTTGGGTTTTGGCTTCATCCAAAACTTCAACCTTAGCAAATCCTCCCTTTTCCATATTAAAAAGACCGAAGACGGCAATAAACAGCAGAGGAAAAAGCATGCTCCAAAAAAGAGCCTGTTTGTTACGAACGGTCATTTTGACATTCGCGATCAAAAGTTTAAAAATGACTTTCATGAGTTTAATCCCTCAAGCGTTTGCCGGTAAAATGGATAAAAACATCTTCCAGATCGGCTGTTTCTAATTTGAGATCTTTTATTTTAATATTTTTCTTGGCAAAATATTTCCTGGATTCGGAGAGTCCCTCCAAATTATCCTCGAGACGAATCTCATATCTTCCCTCCTCTGCCCTTTCACGAACCTCAACCACACCTTTCAATTCGGAAACCTCGGACAAGGGAAAACGTCCGTTGGTTTTGACAAGTGCGCGGTAAGGATATTTCAGGCTCCGAATCAGCCTTTCGGGTGTATCGAGCGCCACAATCTTCCCTTCATCCATAATCGCCACTCTGTCGCAGAGAATTTGGGCTTCATCCATATAATGCGTGGTAAGAATGACAGTTTTTCCACTTTGGCGCATAGTTTCGATAATTTCCCACAGATTTCTTCTGGCTTGCGGATCAAGACCGGTTGTCGGTTCATCCAAAAAAACAACCTGAGGATTGTTAATCAGAGTTGAAACTACGGCAAACCTTTGTTTTTGTCCACCGGAAAGTTTTTTAACCACTGTTTTGGCCTTCTCTTTTAATCCGACCATTTCCAAAAGTTGCATTGGATCCTGATGTGAAGGATAAAAACTACCGTAAACTTCGAGGATTTCTTTTAAGTTTAAAAAATCAAAAAAAGAGGTAGACTGCAGTTGGATACCGATTTTTTCCTTGATGGCGCGGCCATTGTTGTGGGTTTCTTTGCCGAAAACAAAAGTTTTGCCGCTGGTAGGTTTTTGCAAACCCTCGATAATCTCGAGTGCGGTAGTTTTTCCGGCGCCATTAGGGCCCAGAATCCCGAAGATTTCCCTCTCATAAATCTCAAAAGAAATGCTGTCAACGGCAACCAGCTCGCCAAAGCGTTTGCTCAAATTTTCAACTTTAATGACACCTTGTTTTGCCATTATTAACTTTCTAAAAGTCCACACAAATTATTAAAAACAGATTTTAATACTAAACATTTTGTCAACCTCTGTCAATGGTTTATGAGACCTTAGATTTCCCGCCATGGCGGGACAAGCAGAGTGGGAAGTAGACTACACTATGCGTGACACAGGAAAAAAAGAAACGTAGCGGCGACCGCAAGAATCGCCATGATCCGAGAAAATGGAAACCTAAAGGTTTCCGCTACAAGATTGATAAACTATCACTCCTTACGCCGTGATATATTCCCCTCTGACTTGGCGGATCGAACGATAGGGTCATTATGCTTCGACTAACCCCGCCAAAGGCGGGAGCATGGAGAAGTACAATAAAAAATAAAAATGCAAAATTCAAAATTACAATTACACATAAACACATCGGGAGTGTAAGTTACGATGTGTAAATAATAAATAATGAGTTCAGCTCAAAATTGACAATCAGCGGTTGCTTCGGCTACACTTAAATTAACCTATGGAAAACATAAGTCCGCTTTCAACCTTAAAAGACATCACTTTTCATCTCATTTATTTTGTTTTTTGGTGGTATATTAAACAGACCGCCTTCTGGTTTAAATTTGTCTACCGCACCATCCTTCTTTTGGCTGACGGGGCATCTTTGGTTCCCATGGTCAAAAATCTCTTTGCTCCCTATCATCAAGATTATACCTTAGTTGGCCGTCTGATAGGCTTTGTCACCCGTTTTATCTGGATTGTTTTTTCAGTGGCAATCTTGATTGTCGCCTTCGCGTTGTTAATTACTATTCCTCTTATCTGGTGGATTTTGCCGCTGGCTTTTTATTTTGGTTTTAGTTTTTCGTCTTTTTTCGACCAGCGGGTCTTTTCATTTTTAGGGGTGGTGATCTCCTTTTTCTGTGTCTATCTTTATTGGCGTTACTACATTATCCAACCCAAAAAGACCGTTTACGATATTGGAGAGAATGAAATTTCACTCGAAAACTTGGCGGAAACTTTTATGCCGAATCTTAAAAGGGCTTTCAATCACGCTTATGAGTTAGCCTACGAAGACAAAAATTTAAATGACTTGCCCTATTATCTTTTCGTCTCCCTGGTCAAAGAAAAACGCAACCGAGCGATTTTCTGGCGCTTGAATATTTCTTCCCGGGCGATTTTGGAGCGCGCTCAAAGCAAGAAAGACCAACTTTTAAAGACCATTGCACCCCTGCCGGAACTTTTAAAATTATTTTGGCAAAAAGCCCAAGAAATGGGTCATTATCATCTCGACACCGATGCAGTTTTGGTAGCGTTGGTCGAAAATATTGAGCCGATTCAAAAAATCTTTATTGACTTAGAAATCCGCAAAGAAGACATCGACCGGACTGCGGAGTGGATTTATGCCAGGATTTTGGCTGCTCACAGGTGGAAATATTGGAGACGCAAGGATTTTCACCTTTACGGCGGTTATGATCAAGCCTGGACTTCAGGCTGGATTCCCACTCTCAAGCACTACTCACAAAATATTACGGCTTTGGTGGCCAGAGGAATGGTTCCTTATACCGTAGGCCGTAAAAAAGAAATTGAAGAGATTGTGAGAGTTCTGTCGCGGACAACCAAAAATAATGTCATTTTGTTAGGTCCTGCGGGCGTTGGAAAAACCTCCATCATCTATGGCATCGCCCAGAGAATATTGGCGGGTAATCTTGAAGAGATTAAAGATAAAAAAGTGGTCAGTCTGGATCTGGCTGCAATGTTGGCAGGAGCCTCCAACCGCGGCGATTTTGAGGAAAGACTGCAGGTCAGTTTGCGAGAATCAGGGAGCGGCAAGACGATTTTGTTTATCGATGAAATCCAAAATATCATGGGAGCCGGTACCACAGGTCAATCCCTCCTTGATGCTTCGGCTATTTTGGAGCCGATTTTATCCTCAGGAGGCCTACAATGCATCGGAGCTACCACACATAAGGATTTTCGTCAATATATCGAACCCAATGAAGCTTTTACCTCCCATTTCCAAACTGTCGAAATCTTAGAGCCTTCCGATGACGAGGCAACTTTTATTTTAGAAAATTTGGCTTCAGTCATTGAGGCTCGTCAAGGAGTAATGATTATCTATCAGGCGATTGAAAACGCAGTCAAGCTTTCCCGTCAATTTATCAGAGACAGGGTTTTGCCTGAAAAAGCCATTGATATTTTAGACGAGGCAGCAGTTACAGCCAGAAGAACCAAAGACAAAAAAGTGACGGCAGAAATTGTGGCGGAGATTATTTCCCAAAAAACCGGTATTCCGGTTTCAAAATTGACGGTTGAGGAAAGCGCCAAACTTTTGCATTTGGAAGACGAGATTCACCGGCGTCTTATTAATCAGGAAGAAGCAGTATCTGCGATCGCCAATGCCATGCGTCGGGCGCGGGCCGGGCTTAAGGAGGCCAAAAGACCCATCGCCAGCTTTTTATTTTTAGGTCCTACCGGCGTTGGAAAAACCGAAACCGCCAAGGCTTTGTCTGATATTTATTACGGGTCGGAAGAAAACATGGTGCGGTTGGATATGACCGAATATCAGGCGCCGGATTCGGTTACAAAATTGATCGGTGCTTCTCCGGGGCATCTTGGTTTTGGCAGCGGAGGGCAGCTGACTGAGGCTGTCCGTTCCCGCCCCTTTTCCCTAGTGCTTTTAGACGAATTTGAGAAAGCCGCGAGCGATATTTTAAATATATTTTTACAGGTTTTCGACGACGGAAGATTAACCGATAGTTCCGGTCGAACTGTTTTATTTTACGACACAATCATTATTGCTACGTCTAACGCTCAATCGGTAATGATCCAGGAAGCGGTCCGTAAAGGTTTAGCACAGGAAAAGATTAAGGATTTGGTAATGCAGGATTTAAACCAACATTTTAGGCCGGAGCTTTTAAACCGCTTTGACGCCGTCATTATCTTTAAACCACTTAATATGGATCATGTAATTGAGATCACCCACCTTTTACTTAAAAAGCTTTCCGATAAACTACAAGCTAAGGAAATTGCCTTCGAAATCTCGCCTCAGGCCGTTTTAAAGTTGGCTAGGATGGGGTTTGATCCGCAGTTCGGAGCGCGGCCGCTCAAGAGAGTGATCCAGGAAAAGTTGGAAAACCCTCTGGCGCAAAAGTTGCTGCAGAGGGAAATCAAGCCGGGCC
>PFXB01000008.1:0-821 GCA_002791435.1 candidate division WWE3 bacterium CG_4_9_14_3_um_filter_43_9 | reverse complement strand
AGCAGGACATTCTTGACTAGAAAATAGATAACACTAGCGAAAGAAGAACATTTCTACCCAATCAGGATGATTCGGTCCAAAAAGTTCGGTTCTGAGCGGTCCTTCATACCCCGGATCAACCAAAGGAGACTGAAGGTGTCTTCCTCCGTCTCCATGTGTACCGAGATTCAGCATTCCTTTAATATCCCCGAGTCGTATTGGCAGTGTTTGACCAACCCGGAAGAAAAGTTCTTTACCCCGAGGAATTGGTTGCAAGAGATTATTCAGCTCTTCTTTTGAGGTTACCCGTAAAGATTGATCAGAAGAAGGAATATAAAGTCTTTCATCTGTCAACTGAAATCTTATCGCAACCGTAGTCTGTCCATGTCGTGCTTCGAGAGACTCTCCTTCTTCGTCTACGAAAACCCAGTCCTTCCCCTGTTTCCCTGCTATTTCTATTTGTTTTTGTTCAACCACATCTTCTAAAGCCGAACCTGAAAGCCTGTTCTTTGGGTTAACGTAGAAAAATCGCATTATCCGGTCTCCTGTCAAAATCTCAAGAGGTCTTTGGCCAAAATTGCAGGCGGTAAAAGGCAAGATAACTTCTTGGGTTTCTAGACTTCTTGCCAAGTTTTCATCTACTGCAGCTTGATTTAGCCAGGTTTCTAATCCAACTTGGGCTAAACAGCTTCTCACACTTTGTCCTAGAAAAGGAAAAATATTGGGATCTAATTTATCGACAGGAGCCAAATGCTTGGGGGTGGCGACAAGTTTAAGGTTGGTTGTATAGCTATCCCAAAACAAACTGTCAAAATTGATAGTTAAATCTACGTCCTGTAATA
>PFXB01000051.1:10317-10459 GCA_002791435.1 candidate division WWE3 bacterium CG_4_9_14_3_um_filter_43_9 | reverse complement strand
TTTTTGATAGGGAACCAGAATAAAAAACCAAACCAGAGGAAGTGTTAAGAGTCCACCTAAGAAAAAAAGAGCTAAATATCGCAGCCTGGCACCTGATAGAATTAACATTCCTATCCAAATGGCAATCAATACCATACCTGTT
>PFXB01000051.1:9091-10292 GCA_002791435.1 candidate division WWE3 bacterium CG_4_9_14_3_um_filter_43_9 | reverse complement strand
AAATGGTAGGGATTAAAGTTAAAACAAGCGAAAGCAAAATATAACGGAAATCGTTTATCTTTTCTTTTAAACTTGAAAAATATGAAGCCAGGGAGCAAGTTAATAATATTTTGGCCATCTCTGAAGGTTGAAATCTAAAAAAACCAAGATCAATCCAGCGCATAGATCCCCGAGTGGTGTGTCCTAAGACAAGTACAAAAATTAAAAGCAAAATTGCGCTTAAATACATAAGAACAGAGAAATGTTTGAAAATGCGATAGTCAAGTCTCAAAAAGATCAGAAAGAACCCTAAACTAATAGCGATATTGAAAAGGTGAGAGATGAAAAGTTGACTTTCGGCAATTTTAACATCTGGGGAAAGAACGGTACTTAAAATCGTCATCGAACCCAAAACCATGAGAAAAATTGCGGCTATTAAAAGTATCCAATCAAAATTACCCCATCTAAAATACCACTGTTTACCCTCAGACTCTAGATAAAATGATGGCTTGGCAAGTGGAGAAAAAATCCATAGATTTCTCTTCATCGTTTTTCTATCCCTAACCAAATTTTAGCCTGGTTGATCGTGACTTCTTTACCTAAAATATTGGGTTTAAAGCTCTGAATAGAATCGGCGATCAGAACTTCCTTTTGGATATCGTTTTGGTTTTTCTCAATCAACGCTACCAGATCTGGATCGCCGTGGAAATAAATTCTGACTAAATCATTAAATTTACACCCCAGGCTCTTTCTGAGTACCTGAATCTGTCTTGTAATCTCGCGCACCTTTCCTTCTTCAATTAAATCGGGGGTGAGGTTGAAATCCAAATCTACCCTAAGTTCGCCTTCTTCCCGTTCATATTTGATAGTTTTTACATTTAACTCTTTTTGAATCAAGGCTTCCAATTCACTTTCTAGCCTCGGATGATTGGAAAAATAAGTCAATCCTGCCAGAGGCTGGCGGACTTTGACACCTTTTTCTTTCCTTCCCGAATGACCCAGTTCAACGATCTGCCTTGCCCGATTCATTTTTTCAATCAGAATGCTTGCTTTGGGCTTTACTTTGAGCTTCGGCCAACTTGAAAGATGGACCGATGGCTCCCCCGTTAGGTTTTTATACATCTTGTCGCTCATAAATGGAATAAAGGGAGCCAACAACCTGCAAAGAATGAGGAGGGTTTGATGCAAAACGTGATAGGCTACTTCTTTATCTTTTTTATCT
>PFXB01000051.1:1390-9076 GCA_002791435.1 candidate division WWE3 bacterium CG_4_9_14_3_um_filter_43_9 | reverse complement strand
ACACGATCCCTTACCAAACGAACATACCAGGTGGAAAGATCGTTTATAACAAAACCCTCCAAAAGGTTCCCCGCTGCTGCAGCATCATATTTATCTAAGTTTTGAGTCACTTCCCAAACAACTTGATCCAACCTTTCAAGTAACCATTTGTCCAAAAGCCTCAGTTTCAGTTCTGACGGATTCTTCTTTGCCGGTTTCCAATCGTCTAAGTTGGCGTAGGTTACAAAAAATTTGTAGACATTCCATAAAATTAAGTGAAACCTTCTCCGCGCTTCATCAGCTAAATGGAATCCAAACGGCAGTTTGGCGTCGCTATGTGAAGCAGGCGAGAGAAAATAGATCCAACGCATAACATCTGCTCCCATTTTTTCCACCGCCTCGTCAAACCAAATCGCGTTACCCTTAGACTTATGCATAGCCTCGCCTTTTTCATCAACAATAAAACCGGTTGCCAGAACCGTTTTCCAAGGAGCTTTACCTTCCAGGGCAGTAGACATAAAAAGCGTGGTGTAAAACCAAAGTTTAATTTGGGAAAAATACTCGGTAATGAAATCAAACGGATACCACTCGCGCCAATATTTTTTGTCTTCCAGGTATTTGACTGTTGAAAAAGGAACGATCCCCGCGTCCAACCAGCAATCACCCACGTCGGTTATTCTCTCTACAACCTCTCCGCATTGAGGACACTTGATTTTTATGCCGTCAATCCACGGACGATGTAGCTCGGGCAAGGTGTCTACTTTACGGGGCTCAAGCGCCAATTTTTTCAATTCCTTTTTGGAATCTACCACCGTTAACTCACCGCATTCGCATTCAAAAAAGGGCAGGGCTAATCCCCAATAACGCTGACGGGAAATCGGCCAGTCACCCATGTTTTTGAGCCAATCGTCCATTCTTTTGCCGGCATGCACAGGAATCCAATTGACGGCGCGATTCACTTGACGAATCTTTCTTCTAAACTCGGGGGTAACTTTAATAAACCACTCCGAGGTGGTGCGAAAAACCAGCTCTTCCTTACAACGCCAGCAACATGGATAGGAATGTTCGATCCACTCGGTTTTGTAAAAAAGTCCCTTCTTTTTAAGCGAAGTAAAAACCTCATTTTTCACTTTATGGGCCGATTTTCCCGTAAAATCACCAAAACCTTCCTGGTAAATTCCGTTTTCATCCAACGGGGCAATCAAATCTAGTTTATACTTTAAATGTAATTCAAAGTCTTCGTGGCCGGCACCCGGTGCAATATGAACCAATCCCGTTCCCTCTTCTTCCCCCACCTCATCCCAAGAAATTACGCGATGTTCGACTTTTCGATTGGCAGGAAGTTTGTCAAAAGGACCGTCATATTCTAAATCTATCAGTTTGCCACCCTTAAACTCTGCCAGAACGGTGTATTTTTTACCTAGTATTTGCAATCTTGACCTACCAACGATAAGGGTGTCTTTTTCGCCCTCAACTTCAACTTTTACATAGTCGAATTTGGGATTGACAGCCACCGCCACGTTGGCTAAAAGCGTCCAGGGGGTGGTAGTCCAGATTAAGAGCGATTCTCCTTTTTTACCTTTGATGGGAAATTTAACATAAACCGACTCATGCTTTACTATTTGATATCCGCCGTCTGATAGCTCATGATTGGAGATAGCCGTCCCGCAACGTGAACACCAGGGCATCGAGTCTGTCCCTTTGTATAACCAACCCCGCTTTTGACATTCCTTCAAAAAATGCCAAATGTAAAGGTTGTTTGTCTCGGACATGGTATAGTAAGAATTTTCCCAATCCATAAACATCCCCAGGCGTTGCGACTGTTCGGCTTGCACCTGGGAAAATTTGTCTACCCGCCTTCTGCAGGCTTTGGAGAAATTAGCTAACCCATAATTTTCAATTTCGCGCTTGGAGTTAAAACCCATCTCTTTTTCCACCTCAACTTCGACCCACAACCCCTGACAGTCAAAACCATTTTGAAAGCGTTGCTTGTACCCTTTGAGGTTATAGTAGCGCTGAAAAAAGTCCTTTAAAGCTCTTCCGTGGGCATGGTGAACACCCATAGAATTATTGGCGGTTATTGGCCCGTCCAAAAAACGGAAGCTTTTCTTGGATTCGTCGTTTTTGTGTAAATATTTTTCAATAATTCCATCCTTCTTCCATCTTTCCAAAGTTTCTCTTTCAAGTTTTGAAAAATCAGGATTGGCATCAACCGGTTTAAACATTATTTTCTCCTTTTCTGAATTTCTTGAGGGTTACTCATGTTGTCTACCCAAACAGATATACCCAGGCATACAACTATTAAAATTCTTTAAAAAATCGCTTGCCTTTTTCTTCTCCCATATTTAATAACACTTTCTTACCTTGAAATACATAAGCGCAAAGAATTCTGCCAATGAACTGCCACTCCTTGCGCCGTGGTATCCTCCCCGCCGAATCCCTGCCTCGCTTATCAGGCGGGCACAACCTAACGGTCGTGGTCTTCGCTTTCTTGAAATGAAGCTCCCTCGACCTTACGGTCGGGGTATCTTCTTTTTCTTCGCTGCGCTTGAGCCCGACTTCGTCGGATTGGCTTCATCCGCCCCGCCATGCGGGACGGTATTAAGCTTGGAAAAAATAAAAAATCCTCGTTGCAAAGGACGAGGACTTTCCCGCGGTACCACCTTTTTTGTCCGCCGAGTTGGCGGACCACTCAATCTAGGCTTGATTTACGGTAAGCATCCGTTCGGTTCTAGTTCCCCGCCTTGGCGGGGTTTCTTCCGAAAGCTCAGGAGTGATTGCTCCTTCAAGGCTTTTCAATATTTTGGTAATATTTTACGACCTTTTCTGACGCATAAAGGTCGGAATTTCAAGTTCATCCTCTTCTTCAGCTTTAGATGTCGGCTTTTCCGAGCTTAAAAACTTTTTCTCCTTTGTCTCAAGATTCTTTTCTCTTTCGTCAAAACCGGCTGCGATCACCGTTATTTTGATTTCATCTTTATACCCTTCATCGATGGTTGCCCCAAAAATGATATTTGCATCTGAATCCGCAGCTTGAACAATGACTTTTGCAGCCTCATCAACCTCTATCATCGACAGATCTGGTCCCCCCACGATATTGAAAAGAATACCCTTGGCTCCATCAATTGACACCTCCAAAAGGGGCGACTCTATAGCTGCCCGCGCTGCTTTTTCCGCCCGGTCCTCTCCTGATGCTTTGCCGATACCCATCAAAGCTGAACCGGCATCAGTCATGATCGATCTGACATCGGCAAAATCTACGTTGATGAGCCCCGGCAAAACTACGAGTTCAGAGATACCTTCCACGCCTTGACCCAAAACTGAATCAGCGACTTTAAAAGCATCCAAAAGAGGCATTTTACGATCAACCAAATCCAAAAGCCGTTGATTTGGGATCACAATCAAAGTATCCACTTTATCTTTCAAATTTGATATTCCCAGCTCGGCATTGGAACGGCGTATCGATCCTTCAAAATTAAAAGGCTTGGTTACCACCCCGATGGTCAATGCTCCTAACCCTTTGGCGATTGCAGCAATCACTGGACAAGCACCGGTGCCTGTTCCTCCACCCATTCCGGCAGTGATAAAAACCATATCCGCTCCGCCAAGTTTTTCGGTCAACTCGTCTACGGATTCTTCGGCTGCTTTCTGCCCGATGGACGGATCTCCACCTGAACCTAAGCCGCGAGTCAATTCATTGCCGATTTGAATTTTGGTCGGTGCAGGACACCCTGCTAAAGCTTGCATATCGGTATTGACAGCGACAAATTCTACTCCTTGAATTTGCTGCAGATCAATCATGGAACGCAGGGCATTTCCTCCTGCACCTCCAATTCCCACCACTTTAATTTTGGCAAATTTTTCAGATTCAGGTTTTATCAACATATTTTAACCTCTCAGTTTAAAACTTAAAATTTGGCAAGATACCGTTTATGGTATGAGAGATTTTATCCAACTGATCACTTTTCCGACCAATCCCTTCATTTGTGTTATTCCAACCGCTGGCAAAACCTTGGATTTGTTTACTTCCGAACCAAAAATAATTAAACCCACCGAAGTGGAATAGGCCGGAGATTGAATCTCATCGATTAATCCTGAAACACCTTCGGGTTTGGCGATTCTGACCGGTAAATTTAAGGCTTCTTTGGAAATTTCCTTAATACCGACTGTCTCAGACGCTCCCCCGGTTAAAACTATCCCTGCCGGCAAAGAATTGGTAAATCCGCTTTTTTTGATTTCCAAAGCCACCAGTGTCATTATTTCTTTAAGCCTCGGTTTGATGATTCCATCAATGAGGAATTTCTTCGAGATGGTTTTTAATTCTCCCAAATTTAAATCTGAAACGTCAATTTCGTCCTCTTTTGATTCCCTCTTCTCTTCTTTGACATCGCTTTTTGACTCGGTGGGATTGGTCTCTTTAAATTTTGGTCTGCCGGTCTCTTTCGATGAAAGGTGAAGTTTGATTTTTTCAGCATCTTCCAAAGAAGTTCTCAAACCAATAGCTAGATCGTTGGTGATATTTCTCCCCCCGATTGGCAAAACCGAAGAATAAGCAATGGCACCCTCAATAAAAATGGCCACATCGGTGGTACCCGCTCCCATATCAACCAGGATGACACCCAATTCTTTCTCAGTATCCGAAAGGGTCGCATAAGAAGAAGCCAGGGCTGAAAAAACTAAATCTTCGACATCAACACCCGCCTGTTGAACGCACTTTACCAGATTACGCATTGAAGTTGAAACTCCGGAGATGATGTGCGTTTCAACCTCTAATCTTACTCCAGACATCCCAACCGGATCATGTACACCTTCTTGAGAATCAACAATAAAACTTTTGGGCAAAACATGGATTATTTCGCGTGAGGAGGGGATGGAGATTGCTCTGGCCGCTTCGGTCACTCGGGCTACATCTTCTTCGGTTATTTCGCCAGTTGGATTAGAAATGGCCACCACTCCATGGGAATTTAAAGAAGCAATATGATTTCCACCCACTGAGATGAAGGCTGATGAAACCGCATATCCCGACATTCTTTCGGCTCCCTCCAACGACATCGAGATTGAATCGACCGAATCATCGATATCAACCACGACCCCTTTTTTTATCCCAGCGGAGGGAACCGTGGACACACCGATAACTGTAATCTGTCCTTCTTTGGAAACCGAGGCTATAATAGTGCAAATTTTCGCAGACCCTATATCGATACCGACAACGATTTTCTCTTTACTCACAAAGAGTCCCTTTCAATTAAGGTTTTCTTAAACCTAATCTTAATCAAATTATCTGCTTCCGTCAATAGGAAACCACCGGCTTTTTAAAACGAAGGTCTACCTTTTTTAAGGCTTTCCCTTCTATTGTAGCGTTTTTGACAATCAATTGTAAAGTAGCCAGTTGTTCGTTCAAATTGCTCTCCCCTGAAAAAAACAACTCTGTTCCTTCTTGTGTTTTAATATAAATGGTCGGAAAGTTCTGCGTGTTAAAAAAAAGAGCATGAAATATCTGAAAATTGCTAAAACCGCGAATAAGTTCAATTGCCATTTGAAGTTCAACGGAATCGATTTTCTCACCCAAGTGCGCTTCTTTATCTAAATTTTGAAAGGCGGGCGCTTCGAATCCATCCGGAGCTTGAGCAAAAATCAATCCACTCTTATCCAGTAGAAAACGGCCGTTTTTGGCTTCAAGCAAAGCAGCCGCTTCTTTTTCTTCAAAAAAAACCTCAATTTTGTCCGGAAACTTTTTAATGAAAGTAAGCTTTTCTAAAGACGGATACTCTTTTTTTACCTTATCTTCAATCTCTCCCGCAATGATTGAAAAAAAACTACGACCACGCAAATCTTCAAATTCATCTTTGAATTTATCTTCCGAGATGAATTTCACCTGTTGGCTATTTGACGTTCTTGAGATTTCAATTTTATGGAGCAGAAAAAAATCCGAGCGTAATAGAAGATAAAAACAGCAGAACAAAAGTATGCCTATTAAGAGGATACTTATAGGCCTGAATGGAATTACAATTTGGTTTTGGGTCGACGAAAAAACTTTCGGAGGCTTGATAATCTTCCGACGTCGTTTAAAAAGCTGGAGTATTTTCATTTGTCTTCCAGTAAGTAAAAAGGCGTTTTGATTCAATTCACGATTTCATCTTGATGAGATCTAAAATTTCATCCACCAATTTTTTGGCTCCATTAAAAGGTAGGTTGCCTCCCTCGCGTTTCAACCTATTTTCAATTTCGGCGATCTTAAAATCACCCCCTGTTATTCTTTCCATCATTTTTTGGATTACCCCATAGAGCCGATCTCTCTCAAGTTCACTTTGGGGAAAAATCTTTCCCAATCCATATTTAACTAAAATCTCCGCATTCTTGAATTGCTCGTTTCCGCCAGCCCAAGGGAGAGGAATGAGAACCGCTATTTTTTTCAAAGCCAAAAGTTCCGCGGTCGTGTTGGCGCCGGAGCGACTAATAATCAAATCAGCACGATTCAAATTCCACCCGTGCTCCGAATCGCAAAACCAAGAAGCAAAATAATATCTTTCTCTCAGTTTCTTCTCCATCTTTTCGACTTCCTCTCGTATAGAATTAAAATCTAAACTTCCAGTCTGGTGGATGACATAATATTTGAGTAACAATTTAGGTAAAATCCTTAAAAGAGCTTGATTGACGACCTGCGACCCTTGGTTTCCGCCAGTAATATAAATCAATTTCTCCTCCGGTTTAATTTTACTCAGAAATAATCCCAGCCGATTTTCTTTGTCTTTTTGCGAGAGAGAATCAAATTTTTGAAAAATTGCTTGTCGAATAGGATTTCCGGTAATGACGGTTTTCCCTTTCGGAAAATATTTTTGCGAGCTTCTCCAGCTAAGACAAATCCTGGAAGCAAAAAAGGCCCCGACCCGGTTGGCCAAACCTAAAACTACGGTCTGTTCATGAATAAGAATAGGAATTCTTAATATCCAGGCATTGATGACAACCGGAAGTGATAGATAGCCCCCAAAAGATAAAACTATCTGAGGCTTGTATTTTAAAAGGTAATGAAACGATTGGATAAAACCGAAAGGAATTTTGAGAAGGCCGACAGGAGTATGGCGTGTGATTTTCCTTTGCAGTCTACCTGCATTCAAAACCAAGTATTTGACATTCAGGGTAGGAATAATCTCATATTCGGTGGCGATTGTCGAACTTCCCTCAAACGTATATTTGCGCCCGATATAAATTATTTCCGCCTCTTTGCCGAAACGTGAAATTAGTTCCTGAATGACTGCCATAGCCGGAGTTAGGTGTCCGCCGGTAACCACAATTTTCATCTTGTTATTCTCCCTTTAGTGATAACATTCTCCTTTTGGCAAAAAAATCATTTTCCTTTTTCTTTCCTTAAAGTATTTCTTGATATATTGAGCAAAATTCCAACACCAATGAGAAGTGAAACGGTAGATGACCGCCCATAAGAAATAAAAGGCAGGGGAACCCCAGTTAAAGGCAAAACCGTTGACATAGCTCCCAGATTGATTAAAGCTTGAATTCCGATCCAACCTATAATTCCGGCTGCCAGCAAATGGCTGAATTGATCCGGTGCTTCTTTGGTGATTTTCAATCCCCGCCAAATAAAAAAGAAAAAGGCTGCCAAAACAAACAAAACCCCGATAAATCCCAACTCCTCTCCCACCACGGCAAAAATGGAATCGGTCATGACTTCCGGTAAATATTGGAATTTCT
>PFXB01000051.1:0-1383 GCA_002791435.1 candidate division WWE3 bacterium CG_4_9_14_3_um_filter_43_9 | reverse complement strand
GGCACCGAATCCTAATCCAAACCAACCGCCAGAACCCAAAGCAATCAGCACTTGATTGATATGATAAGCTTTCCCCAAAACGTCGGAGCTGGGATCAAGAAAGCTTAAAAGCCGAGCCCGACGATAGGGCGAGATCCAGATTAGAACCAATCCTAAAATCGATGCCAGCGGAAAAAAAACACCCATTTGGAAAAGAGAAGCATTCGACAGAAATAAGAGAAAAATGCCGTTGGCAAAAATTTGAAAGGCGGTGCCAAGATCAGGTTGAAAAAAGATCAATCCCGAAACAACCAAAGTAATAAAAATATACGGCATAAATCCAAGAGTAAAAGATTTTATCTGCTCTTTCTTGTGAGCTAAAAAGGTGGCCATATAAATGGCAAAAATGGGTTTAATAATTTCTGAGGGTTGAAAACTGAAAAGTCCTAAATTAAGCCAACGTTGCGAGCCATAAGCTTTAATGCCAAAACCCGGAATATAGACAATAATCAATAAGATCAGTCCCAAAACCATCAACGGCAAAGCCCATTTAGTCCAAAGGCGAAAATCAATTTTATAGGCCACCAACCCTGCAACCAATCCAATAACAATCCCTAAAATATGATTTTTAAAAAAATAAAGTTTGTCGCCAAACTCCAAATAAGCTTGGACTACTGAGGCGTCATAAACCATCAAAATCCCAAAAAGAATGAGGATGGCGGTAATAATGATAAGTAAAAAATCAGGGCTATGAGTTGCATTGCGCATCCTAAATCACCTCTCGATCGTTGCGTTTTGAATCCTAGGGATTCAACGATAGATCTATAAAAAACTGACTCCGAATCATTCATCCGAGGTTTTCAAAAAGCTTTAATCAGTTACTCTTAAAAGATATGCCTTCGCCGACTTTCAAATTGAGCCTGTCTGTAATTTTTTACCTCTTTCTCTTTTCAAATCCAAGACTGCTTTTTTAAATTGATGGCCGCGGTCTTTATAGTTTATAAACATATCAAATGAGGCGCAAGCCGGCGAGAGTAAAACGATATCACTTTTTTGGGCTAATTTACTGCAATCTCTGACAATTTTCTCCATCGTCGGATACCCTGCCAGAATAATACTTGATGTTTTTGACTTGGAGTTTTGTCCGCCAGTCGGCGGATTGAGCTTGGAACTTTGATCCCTCACGGCCGCGGCAATTTTGGCCGCCATCTCACCGATTAAATAAACAGTTTTTACCTGACTTTGCACTATGGCTTCTCCCAGTTTGTCATACATCTGTCCTTTATTTGAACCACCCGCAATGAGTATCAGGTGTCCCTCAAACGACTTTAAAGCCGCCACGCAAGGCTCGGGATTGGTAGCAGCCGAATCGTTATAATATTTTACTCCCTCAATTTCGGCTAC
>PFXB01000130.1 GCA_002791435.1 candidate division WWE3 bacterium CG_4_9_14_3_um_filter_43_9 | reverse complement strand
GTAATATTGGAGTTTTAAGGGAGAGATGGGAAGAGATTAAAAGGTTACAGCAAAATCATCTTCTCCAAGTATCTGTATGAAAAATCAATCAATTCCTCAAAATGATAGATGTGTTAAATCAACTGATTTACCAGTTATTTCTACCTCAAAAAAAGGGAATAAAGAACTCAAATCAATGATTGACTCTATTATAGTCAGCGGTTTAAAGATCGGCCGCCATAAACACAATTAATAACTCTCAGGAATTATTTAACTTCAAACCAGCCGCCGTCAGTATGACCCGAAACGTCGGGAAGATACATTTCATAAGCTTGAGCCGGAGGCTGATGGTATCTTCCGGGAGTCGTCGCCCGGACTCTATATGTCATTTCATACACTCCTGTCGGGATATAATCGGCAAAAAGTACTGTTTTTTCATCGTGGTATTCAATCCGGCTGAAATAAAGGTTTCGGGTATTTTCATCTTTTAGGTCCGGCCTGTCTTCATTCAAGATACTCGTTTTAACCAGACTTTCGTTCACCGCTTCCAGTCCTGCCGGAAGAATATCCTCAATTATGACATGGTTTCTTTTTTCTGGAGCAACTATCGTCAGACGCACCCACGCTTCCGTATTCTGCGCCATACTGCCGGACGGAAGAATGTTTCCTTCACTGTCTACCATTTCGCGCATCATAAATATTCCCTGCTCCATGGGTTTGACTTCTGAAAACGGCAGGTAATACCTCATATTAATGTTGTAATAAAGCCGTCCTTCTCCGCTTTTGCTGATAGTCAGTGTGTTTTCTTTTTGTTCTGAGAGGTCGCCCATGGACATCGCGGTATCGTCGCTTGCAGTTAAATCACTGCCGGTAAAACTCGTTTCTTTAATAACCGTGCCGTTCAGCTCGATTTTCGCCTGCTCATTCAGGTTCTGTTCTCCCTTGGCTAAAAGTTCGGTGATCAGCGCTTTGATAACAGCCGCCGTGTCAATGGTCGTGGTCCAATAGTTCTGATGCCTGGCAGTCAGAAGATGCCGAACCGTTTCCGAAATAAGCGGATTATTTTTATCGAACAGAGTTAACGCCTCAAGCATAACCGCGTTGAGAGTATTATCATTACCGAAAAAGTAATCGTTATTTTTTACTTCTTCCCAATGCGTTGCCGTCGCTGTTTTCTTTCCGACCGCGATTATTTCGTCAAGTGTTTGCTTTCCTCTGCCTTCCATGCCGGGAATCTGTTGCATAACCATAGCTAAATATAACCGTGCGCGATACGAAAGCTCAAACCGGCGGTCAAATACCCGCGAGGCATATGACTCGGCTCCGTTCCAGCCGCCCGCATAAAGAACCGAAATGATATATGTCTGCAGTTCAAGCGGAACATCTTTTTCGCTTAAAGACAATAGTGAGCGCAAATATGACTCTGCTTTTTGTACAACCGAATCAGATACCGTATACCCGTTATTTTTCGCCTCAAGCAATCCGGTGTAAATATAGGCCGATAGATATTTTTCGCTTTCACCCCAATTCCACCAGGACCATCCTCCGTCGTAATGCTGACGGGATTGAATTGTTTGGATGGCAGCGCTGATGGTTGTCTCGAGTCCTTTCCTCGAATATCCGGACAGACTGTCTGTGCCTGCCGCATCCATAAGTTTGTTAAAATACACGGCTGATATAATTTTACTTGTCAGCTGTTCGTTGCATTCGTATTCATATTGTTGTACATAACCGATGGCGCCCAGTCCGCCGCTTGCCAGCGACGGGAAAAGGCTCACAACCGCACTTCCGAGGGCAGGATCAACGTCTTCAGGAATAACGATTTTTTCCTGAGAAGAGTCTTTTGCTTCACCGGCTGTGGCGACAACTTCCGGGGTGTAATAAGAAAGGATGGGAATTCTAATCTCCACCGAATCCGATAGTGGCCCTGAGTTGACGCTCAGTTTTATCACGGCTTCAGGACTGTTTAATGCCACGGTTTTCCAAAGAATTTTTGTCTGGCTGTTGTCGGCCAACAGCTGGTGTTTCGTCTCGTTTTCGGCGATACTCAATCCCGTGGCTTCAATGCGTATCGTGGCGTTTTGGGCGCCACCACTGGTATTGCTGATTATTACGCCCAGCTGCGCTTCATCTCCTACCGATAAAAATCGCGGCAGATAGGGGCGTATCAGAAGATCACGGGAAACCAGAAATTCCGTATATCCCGATCCGACCGCGGCTTCGCTCGAGTTGGCAACCGCCGAGAGCCTCCAGGTGGTTAAGCTGTCGGGCAGGGGAATTTCGACCCGCGCTTTTCCCTGGGAATCCGTAACGATTGTGGGATTCCAATACGCGGTATCGGGAAAATATTTCCGCGATGAGTCTTCTGCCCCTTTATCGTTATGAACATAGACACCTCCGGCAAAATAGGTGCGCTTCGATTCAATCTCCAGATTATAAACATCCGTCTGCCGCTGTATCCGCTCGATTGAATATACCGCAACCGGCCGGCCATCTTCTCTGGTCAGCACGTCACCGGGTTCAACTTCTCCGGCAATTTTCCACTCCCCGCCAACGAAAAGCCGATGTTCAGCCGTTACTTCCAACTCGCCGTTGAGAATCATATAATCCGATACGGCGTGTTGGGCTATTTTTGTAACCTTTGCTTCAACCAATTTTGGTGACGTTTCGCTTTCTCGGGTAAGGATTATGTCGCCTTGAGCAACCTCGCGGATGGGCTTATATAAACCATTGCTCATCAATATCGGCGTATCTCCGGTAAAACACGCGGCTCCGCTTCCGCCTTTTGAACCCAAATTCATGTTGGCATTTATCCGGTCAATGGAAATCGTCAGCAGCTGGGAAGTTTCCACTCCCAGATTTCTCGGCTGATAAAACACCTGGTAAATATCGGGAATCCGGGCAACCGCCAAATCCCAAACAGCCTTATCAACCATACCGACCGCGAGCTCCGTGGCCACCGGTTCGCCTAAGGTATTTTTTGTCGTAATTTCTGCTTTCAGCGTTTCGCCGGGCTTATATCGCTCCTTGTCGGTAACTATCGAAACTTCGATCTGCTGGCGTTTGTCGGTAACCTTAACTTCGCTGTAGCCGATCTTGAATTCGGCCGGGTCTTTGACGGTAGATCCCTTTTTGACTACCACCGCCCCGATAAAAATATTCGGAGAGTAACGGTTCAAAATATCAACGGAAAAATTATTACTCTGCTCGCTCGTTTCAACTATTTTATAGGTAAACACACTTCCCCGCTCAACCGTCAGAAGCGTTTTTGAAGGAACCTGCGGAAAGGGTGTGGCCACAAAAACCGACGCTTTTTCGCCGGCGCTGTAATCCCGCTTATCGGTGACAACTACAATCCGGTCGTGATTTTCACGGGGGGCTGAATAATGCGTACCTGAAACCCAAAGGAAACAACCGCTTATTGTTTCATTGCCTGTTACGTCAACAATTGAAGCAGTCACTTTATAAGTTCCGCCTTCTTCGGGAAGAAGGGAAACCGTAGCCTTTCCTGTTGGATCCGTACGTATGGTTTGCGTTTTGATGAGCGTATCTTTGGATTTATTCATGTAGTAAAAAAGCCCGTCGTCAGGATTTTTTTCACGCACGCTTTCCCAAACCCGTTTATAAAAACTGAGTGTCACTTGTTTTAAACCAATTTCATTCCCGTCTTTATTAACCGTTACGATTTCGACCTCGGCAGTATTGCCGACCGAATTTCCGTAACTGACCGGACGCAATCCTACGTAGTAATTTCCTTTATGGACTATAAAATCTTTTGAAACCGAAGAGGCTTGATTATTAATATCGTTGACCGAAGCTTCGACAGTAATGCGTTGACCGGTTTTTTCCTTGCTCAGATCCAGGGGAATATCGATTCCCAGATCGCCATGAAAATCCGTCTTGCCTTTTCCTTCGGTCAGCTTTTCACCATACCCATACCCAGGCTTCCAATACCACCATGGAGAAAACCAATAGGAATCGGGGTCGCCGAATTCAAACCGCCAGTCTTTTTCCCATTGAAAAGTATAATCACTCGTCTGCACCACCCAATTGACAGGCGCGTTCGAAACAGGCGCTCCGAAATAATAAGCGGCGGAAAGTTTCACTGAAACCGTCTCTCCGTCGGCATAACCGTCTTTATCGGGTGTGGCAGTCAGCGAAAATTCAGGTTTCCGGTATTCTTCTACGTTAAACAATTGCGTATAGCTCGTTCCGTTATATTTAACTTTAATTGTGTAACCACCCAACGTCGCTTCCTTGCTGATGGCAAATTCTCCGGAGAAAGATCCGAAGGAATTCAGGGCCGGATCCTGTGAAAAAACAGAGTTTCCCGCGGAATCGGTAATCGTAACATTCACTTTGGTTCCTACCGGAAGGTTCTCGTAGATTGCATCATTGTCTTTCCGAATAAGGCCTTTGAAATACACTGTCTGTTCGGGGCGGTATATGGCGCGGTCAAGGGTTATATACATCCGGTAATCTTCTTTTTGATGGTAATCTTCTTTGTATTGGTTAGAGTCATAATGGTACGGCAACCCAAAATCATACCGGTCAATTCCCTCACTCCAGGCATCAGCCGCCACTACAAGGTCGTCCCCTTTTTGTCCGAAAACCAAAAGATTGCCTTTCTCGAACAGGTCTACATCTTTTTGAAACACCCCGTCACTATTGGTGGTTCCTTCCGCCAAAACTGTGCCGTTACTGTCGGTCAATTCAATGGTCATGTCAGGAATCACATCTCCCGTAGATTGGTTAATGGCCCACACAAAAATTTGGGTCTCGCTCTTTTTAACCGTCAGCGTTGCACGGCTGACGATCATGACCATATTATCGTGATGTCCCTCAGGAATCCGCACGTCAAGAAAATACATGCCGGAATCGAAAAGACTGCCGTTCTCTTTTTCAACTTTCGTCACTACCTGAACCGGAAGGTTAAGTTCTGCACCATACTTTTCTTTCCAGGTTCGCGTTGTTTCATATCCTGAGGTATCCCAGTTTTGCCAATTATTAGGGTAACTGTCCACATACCGAGATCTATAGAGCCTTAAAAATTGTTCCCGTGTCAGCTTGTAAAACGAATAGTCCGTTTCATTGGCGTTGATCGTCTGGGAAACAATCCGGGAAGCAATGGTTTGATTAAATGAGCCGAAATATGTTCCGAACGGGTAAATTGCTACCGCGGGCTTATACGGCGCAGTGGAAAAGGTCAACGAATAATCGGATCCCAAAGAGACTCCGTACTGGTCTTTGATATCTCCCTTCAGAAGCACCGAATATTCTTTTGATCTGCCAAAATATGTCCCGATTCTGATCGGAGTCTGCGAACATGATTTATCGTAATCGTTTTGTACTGACGGATCCTGTGCAGGCGCGGGATCAATTATGACGTTTTTATTGAATGAATCAATGTCCATCGGTGTTTTAAAACAGAGCTCAACGTAGTATTGCTCTGCCACGTCCGTGGCTTTGTCCTTCGGCGCGGACCACAAGATTCCCGGCGCATCCGCCACCGAAAAATCCCACGCATAATCCGCCTCCATCCCGTTGGGGCCATCGCTGCCCTGAAGGCCGGATTTAACAGTGACATGATATTTCATCAGTCGCTCGAGCGGCTTTACCGAAGTAAAAGTGATAACGGCATCTTCCACCGAGTATAATCCTTCAGTCACCATATTGTCGGAATTGGTGACGGTAAACATCTCAGGCAACACCGACGGATTCATCGGTTGGCTGAAGGTGGCTTTAATCTTTGTTTCAGGAGAAGCGTAAACATAATCACGCTCAGGAAAAATAGAATCAATATGCGGCCGCTCGCTTGAGAACTCCCAAAAATACTCATTGGCCAGTTTATCGTCTTCGTTTTCGGAAAGAGCGCTGGGAACTGTCACTTTATACGTTGTTGAGCGTTTATACGGTTCGGACGGACGGAATTGATACGCGCTTGTCCCCAACCATCGCCCTTCTCCGGCAACCGCGGGGTTGATCTGAAACGCCGGCCATTTTTCTTTTTCATTATCAATAGTCGTTAACGCGATAACCGGACGGTTAAAAACAACTGTTATCGGCGTTTTTGCTTCTATGGCTTCTGTCTGGGGCGCGGCCAGAATGACCCGCAGATTTCCGACCGTTTCAAAGGAAAGAGTGCAGCCGGAAAGAAGAGGAATAAAATATCTTGATAGTACCATTCCTTTGAAGGTAATCGTATATTTGCCGCCGCGGGCGAGTTTTTCCGCGGGAGTAAATATTATTTTCCGGTCACTTTCCCATGCCAAAACCCCTTCAACTTTCGGATCGATGGAAAAAGCTTTTTCGACAGTATCTTTTCTCATACCGCGATCGAAAACAATTTCTACTTTCGTTTCAAGAGGAGCATCCAGGCTTTGGTTTCCGGGAAAACTATAGAGTATTTTCGGAGGGGAAAATAAGGACCCAAACGTGATTACTGCCCATGCCAGTACTGCCATAATTCCCAGTATTCCCAAAGGAATACGGACCATTCGTAATTTAACCCTCGGGCTGGCATGGATAAATGTTTGAATGAGCGAGCGGAGTTTTTCCACGAAGGGATGCAGAATCCGTTGTATAAAACGTATTACTTTTGTTATTGTGCTGACTACCGGCCGTGCCGCTGTCCGAATCCGCGGGTTGGAGATGATGTTTATCGGTAACGGGCTCCGTTTTAAAAGCAATGGCGTGGTAAACGCAAGGGTGATGACGGTCAGGGAAATCAGCGACAACAGAATAATGACCTGCGAGTATGTTACCTGGCCGACATTTTCAGACAACCATTGCGCAATCCTAGAAACGTTCCGGCAGTAATTAGGGCTACTATCCACTCGGTAGCAAACTCCGAAATACACCAGCACAGAAAGGCATACCCCTATAAATAGTATTGTTTTTACAAGTGGTGAAAACGGCGATTTTTGAATTTTTTGAAGACTCAAACGTGGGGTTTCTTGATCAGCCTTAAAGGATGGTTCTGCGGAAGATTTTTTCGGTTTCATTACATCATCTGTCAAAGAAGTGTGAAATTCCCGGTTGTTTTCTGTGGCAGGCGGCTGTGCTTGTAACCGTGACGATGGTGGTTTTTTCATTCCTGTTTTTCTCCGAAAAAATTTATTTTCCTTTGGGAACATTACAAATACCTCAGTTGCGCAAAAAATAAGCCGTGTTTATTACTGATCGGCCTTATATTCGAAAACTGAAAAATGTATGGCATGGCTTTCGACTTTTTCTCCGGAAGTTGTCATTCCAACTGCTTTGAGTATATACTCGCCTGTTTTTAAAGTCAACGCGTAGGTAAACGGTGGTATTTTTGATTCGCCCAAAACCACATCACCTAGATGCCACACAACACTTTCTATGGAAGCAGAAAAACTGACTTCACACTGCAAGGCTTCATTGGCAACAAGCTTGGGAGCTGTCTCAAACACCGCTTTTTCCCGGGGGTTAATTATCGTGAGATAGGGTTCTTCTTTTGAATGCGCTTCTGAAGGACAATACGGTGAGTAAGTTGCGGGTATAAGCGGCATGTTTTCTGCAAGCGCCCATGAATGAGTTTCAGCCGGATAATCCACCATTAGTCTGTTTTCAACATACTTTCCGTCGCAATTTTCTCCCGCCAATAATCCATTTCTCACGTCTATGGAAACAGTTTTATGCAGAGATGAAATTCCCTGAGGCTTGGTCCCTTCGATAAAATGTTCCGTGATTTTTTCCGGACATAAACCGTCATCCGCCAGTCCGCTGAGTTTGCATATCAGTGCGTCGGAAATCCCCAGGGGACGGACAAAATCTTCCTGAGGCCGGGTTTTCAGCAGTTCGGTCATGGTCTCATTCCAAATAGGAGCCGCGCCCTCTATTCCGCTTATTGAAACCATAGGAGCGTTATCGTTATTTCCCGCCCAAACCCCCACCGAAAAGCTCGGCGTATAACCGATTGTCCAAATGTCATGCCAGTCAGTGGTGGTACCGGTTTTTACCGCCGCCGGCCACTTCAATACCAGCGGATTTTTTTCACCGAAACTCGGAATTCGCGCTTTTGGGTCTGAAAGAATATCGGAGATTAAATAAGCCACCTGCCGGCTTTTCTCCCCGAGCGCTATTTTGGGTGAAGGCTTTTTGTACTCATAGATTGTTTTTCCGTTATCCGAAGTGATTTTTACGATGGCGTGCACGGGAATAAATTCACCTTCGCGCCCGAAACTGGCATAGGCATTAGTAAGATCCAAAAGTGTCACCTCTCCTCCCCCAAGCGTTAACGAAAGATCATACCGGTCGGTCTCGGTCAGCGTCGTTATTCCCAGATCCTGCGCTGTTTTAAGAAACGGTTCGATTCCGACTTTTTCCAACATCTCGACCGCCGGAACATTAAACGAAGAGGCGAGTGCTTCGCGGGCCAACACCAACCCGTGAAATCTCCCGTCGTAATTATTGGGAGCGTATCCTTCCCCTTTTCGGGTAATAAAAACTTTTTTAACGTCAAAAAGCAAAGTGGCCGGCGTATAACCTTTGGTAAACGCAGCGGCATACGTTATCGGTTTCAACGCTGACCCCGGTTGACGCAACGCGGTAGCCATATTCACGGATCCGGAATATTTTTCATTCCCGTAATTAACCCCGCCAACCATGCTCAAAATTTCTCCGGTCCGGTTGTTAAGAATCACAATCGCGGCATTGGTCATGTGATGCTCGTCGGAAAGATTGCCAATATGGCGCTGTGCTATTCTTTCGCTTTCGGCAAATAGCTGATAATCGAGAGACGTGTAAATATTTACTCCATCCGTAACCGAAATACCCATGTTTTTATATTCATCCAGCACATGCTGGATAAAATGGGGCGCGAGCAGTTTTTCGGTTCCATCCCGAAAGACTAACGTTTCATTTAAAGCGTCATTCCGCTGCGATATGGTAATAAAACCCATTTCTACCATCCGGTCGAGCACATACCGCTGTCTTTCCTGTGCCTTTGTATCATCAGAGTCCGGATACGCCAATTTTCCCGCTAAAAATGTGGTTTCGGACAGTGAAAGATTGGTGGAGTTTTTATCAAAATAGGAACGCGCAGCCGAGTTAATACCATAACTCATTTTTCCGAAATACATGTCGCTGCAGTACAGGCGTAAAATTTCATTTTTCGGATACCGGATTGTCAGAAAAAGTGCGGTAAGTATTTCGCGTATCTTTCGGGAAACTGTTCTGGGCGCACTTGCCCGCGGGGCAATGATACTGGCCCGGGCGACTTGTTGGGTTACGGTACTCGCGCCGCTTAAAACCTTTCCGCTGGCCAAAAATTGATACCCCGATCGCAAAATGGCGGAGAAATCAACGCCCGGATTGCTCCAAAAAGTATCATCTTCGGCAGCTACGACTGCATTGATAAAATTTGGTGGAATTTCTTCAAAAGATACCGTTTCTTTACGGCCGACGCCGTTGTCCGATTCAAACAGAAGCGTACCGTTTTTGTCCCAGACTTTGACGGTTCCGAATGGTTGCAGACGCGAATTGGTCAATATTAAAATACCGACAAACACAACCAGAATAAGGCAAACCACCAAAATTAAACGTTTCCTGATTATTTTATTAACCAACAACGGTTGAGTTTTGATTGGTTGAATAGTGGATTGATGCGAGTTAGGCATAAGTAGAAAGCTTTTCTACCTGCCAGTATATCACGCGAAACAAGAATAGATGTTTTTTTGAGGTGTCAGCCATAACGGGTGAAAATGAAAATACTGCTTTAAAAACAAATCCGTGTATGGATTTTGCATATATACAGACTTAAAGGCTTGGATTTAAACCGCGGAATGGAAAACGTTATAATCTGTTTGAATAATTAATTTTACTTTCGGCTTCTTCAATCTCTTTTAATCTTTCGTTTAATTGTTTTTCAAAAATTTCTCTAGCAGTTTTAGTATAAAAAGTGTTTTTGCTGCAAAACTCCCAGTTTTTTCTCGAAGTCGAATTATAAGATTTAACATCGCTATAAAAAGATTCTTTGTAGGTATCAGAAAGGGTATCAGCGTCAATTAACATTTGTTTGTCTTTTTCTTTTGGATCCGTAAATTTATGAGCGATAACTAAATCAATAATTTTTTGGATTATATCTTTATCGTAGCCTAATTCAGAAAGAATTTTCCTAATAATTGGCGGCGCCTTTTCAATGTGCTCAACAAGCGCTCTGTGTTTATTTGCTTCATCTTCGGCCAGTTGAAGATCTGGTGAGACTTCTGACCAACCTACGTCATGCAAAATAGCTGCCGGAATTAAAATGTCGGATTGTCCTCCCTCGCCAGAGATAATTTCTTTCATGGCCCTTTCCACTATTCTTGAATGAAGTAAGTAATCCTTTTGCTTGCCACTTAAAAGTAACGGCTCAACTTTTTCCCAGATGGATTGACGATTATTGTTTTCCATATTTTCATCATATCACAAACCAAAAAAGCCTGTTATAACAGGCTTAAGCTTTTCAAGATAAATTCTTCCCAGTTGCAACCCTACACGAACCATTTAAAAGCAACTGCAAACAACGCCAAACCTATTGATCAAATAGTTTTTTTACTGAATAATGGTTTTAATTACTTCGTACGGTACGTATTCTGCTTTGAGACTGGGTAATATTTGTTTCATATCATTTATACACAATTCAAAATTGGGATCACTGCTTCCGATTGAGTTTAAACCAAATTGTATACTCCAATCCTCGTTATGTGCAGAAAACGTAGAATCCCAGGACCAGGCATCAAATCGGTAAGTAAAATCACCGAGCTTTGTATCAAAAATCTCTCTACTATCTCCACCTCCTCTGCCTATCGCTCCACTGGTATCGATTACACAGCCAGGAGTTTTCGTATAAATAGTAAACGGTTGATCAAAAGAAGGCGATTCAACTCGATCGACCAAGGGATGTGCTTTCGGAAAACTTAACTTCAGATATTTAATAACATCCGCTCTTTCTGCGGAAGTGGTTCCTTCCGGATTTGTTTCTACAACCGTCTCGTCAATAAACCAGACTGTGTCATCTTGCCCCTGGGAATAACCATAAT
This sequence comes from candidate division WWE3 bacterium CG_4_9_14_3_um_filter_43_9, assembly GCA_002791435.1. Classification (GTDB taxonomy): domain Bacteria; phylum Patescibacteriota; class CPR3; order CPR3. The sequence goes on along the minus strand of PFXB01000130.1, from coordinate 506 downwards.
GATTTTGTAAAGATGATGAAATAGAACTATTCGAAGTTTCATTGCACGTAACATTAGTGGATGATGACGTATTAGCGGTGTTACATAACTGAGCCTTTAATGAGGAGGCGTGCTCATAATACTTCATTCCAAAAAAGAAACCTGCTATCGGAAAGGTAATAAAGAAAAATAGCGCTAGTGCTTTAGAAAAAGGAGTTACCGTTGTGACCCATGTGGGGAGCTTCATGATTTAAATGATAAAGAAAGCGTGGGATAAAGTAAAGTGTTTTTATAATCGTTCGAGAAGACCACCTACTTTACCCGTGCCTGCCCGCCTGATAAGCGAGGCAGGGATTCGGCGGGGAGGATACCACGGCGCAAGGAGTGGTAGTTCATTTGATCATCGCCAGACTCTACAAAAATCATTTTGAGTATATAACCTCAACTAAACAGAAAAAGCCTGGTTTAACAGGCTTTTCAGGATAAAAACTCCGCGGGCTGGATTCGAACCAGTAACCTACCGGTTA
>PFXB01000005.1 GCA_002791435.1 candidate division WWE3 bacterium CG_4_9_14_3_um_filter_43_9 | reverse complement strand
TCAAAAATATTCGACGAAGTCGCCCGCCGATTCGGCGGGAACCTGCGATTTCAGAGTACCACGGCGTAAAGCCTGTGGGGATCTATTTGGGTTGATGACAAAAATCCGGCTTATACATATCTTAGGGTAATGGGAAAAAAATTTGTGATGGATATGCGGGAAAGAATGGGCACTGAAGGATTCTACGGCGAGCCGGGATACGAATTTATAATCGTTCGAGAAGACCACGGCGCAAGGAGTGGTAGTTCATTTTGAAGTCTCTGATGACAACGCTGGCCAGTGATGCCGCAACGGACGCGCAGCGGGAAAATATAGGGATATAAATGTTAGCTAGTTTTCCATTTGAAAAATTGTACGAGCAGATTTATAGAGATTGGGTTGAGGCTAATGCACCGGACGATGATACAACCTTGGTGGTGGCGGACATTGACCTCTCAAAATTTAAAGAAGAATGCTGATTATACGGCAAACCCAAAACAAAATGTCAGCTTGCATCCAGTCGGGTCCTGTCAGATGTTTCCCTCCCGTCAGTGCTCTCCTCCGAATCGGAGGGTGCGCGCCTGCCTGCCGGCGGGCAGGCTGCCAGTCCGCCAAATCGGCGGATTCTACATCTGCCACCCGACCGCGACCGCTCAAAAGCGTCATTTGTTTTTACATGGCTATAACTTTATGGATCAAAATCATCTCAAAGAAATACATCTCAAAAGACTGCGTTTCGGATCGGATCTCAAAGCCGAGAGGGAAGTTCTGGCGGCCATGAGAAAGCTTTTTGGCCAGAGCGTTAAGATGGAAACTGTTCTGGATTTAATCGATGTTTTAGGTGAAATGCTTATCCTTGGCAGCGAAAATGCCGCCCGTGACGCCACTCTCTTTTTGAACGAATTGGTCAAAACACCAGGTTTAATTCAGTGTGCCACTTTAGATTTCGAAAAGGTTTTAATTCAAATTTTCAAAGAATATCTGTTGGCAACTGAAACCAGGAATCCTCACCCTTTCTTTTTAAAAATGTTTAAGAAAAATGGTTATTTATTAATCGAGATGCTGGAAAAACAAGAATCTTGCAGTGAGGTGCATAATTTTCTAAATAGGATTCTTTATCGCCTGGAAGATTGTTCCGATAGAGCCAAAAAAGCAGGGATCGACAACTTGAAAGATATTAAAGCCGCTTTGAAAAATCGGGCGCGACTTTTAAGTTTGGCGCAAGCGGGAAAATAATTCAAAAGTCAAAAGTAAAAAGTCAAAACTGAAAGACAAAAAGTACCAGGAATGACAGAAAGACCTCATCTAGCCTCTCCTATAATCGCAGGAGAGAACCACGGGTTTACCCGTGGGTGAATCCTTCAAAAATATTCGACGAAGTCGCCCACCGATTCGGCGGGAACCTGCGATTTCAGAGTACCACGGCGTAAAGCCTGTGGGAATCTATAAGGAGAGGGAAAAAACAACGTGTCATCCTGGATTCGATCCGGGATCCCGTGGGAAAGTGGTAGAATGGACTGGATTCCCTCCTTCTCCGCCAGTTGGCGGATTCGGCGGGCAGGCCCGATCAGGTCGGGAATGACACTTTAAAAAAGTCAAAGTCGAACAATAAATGATATTCTTCGACTAACCCGCCGAATCGGCGGGGCATGGAGAAGTACAGTTGAAATGTCAAAATTCAAAGGTTAAAAGGGAAACAAGAATGAACATCAATTTTGACAAAATATACGATCAGATTCCGGCTGAAATTTTTAAGCTGGATCACCAATTAAAACAAGCCGGATTTGAGTCATTTCTGGTGGGAGGTTGCGTCCGCGATCTTATTTTGGGGAAAAAACCCAAGGATTTTGATATTACCACCAATGCCAAACCCAAAGAAATTGCCAAAGTTTTTCCAGAATCGGTGACCACTTATGCCAAGTTCGGCACGGTTTTAGTTTTGGTTAAAGATCAGAATGGAGAAGTTCAACCGGTGGAAGTGACCACTTATCGCTCGGAGATGGATTATGTCGATGGACGTTGGCCGACCAAGGTTGAATTTGCCAATAAATTGTCTCAAGATTTAGGCCGGCGGGATTACACAATCAACGCCATGGCCTTAATGCTCAATCCCTTGGAGGAGAGGGAAGACAAATTGATCGATCTTTTCGGTGGAATTTCTGACTTAAGAAAAAGGGTTATCAGAGCTGTTGGAACTCCTAGGAGCCGCCTTGCCGAGGATGGCTTGCGCGGATTCAGAGCCTGCAGATTGGCTGCGGTTTTAGGTTTTGAAATTGAAAGCGAAACATTTGAAGCCATTGAGAATACCCTTGAGATTGCGGCTCAAATTTCAATCGAAAGAGTGCGCGACGAATTCATGCGCCTGCTTTTAGAAGCACCCAAGCCATCGATCGGTATTGAACTTTTGAGAAAAACCGGTCTTTTAAAACTATTTTTACCGGAGCTTTTAGAAGGAATAGGTGTCAATCAGCCGGAATATCACATCCATGATGTTTACTACCATTCTTTGGCCTGCTTGAACGCCGCCTCCGACAAGGTTAAACTCGCGGCCCTTTTTCATGACATCGGCAAACCCAGAGCGAAAAATGTTAAATTTGAAGAGAAATATTTAAAGAAGCTTAAAGAGAAGGGGAAACCTATCCCGGCCCATCACTTTTTTGGTCACGATGCTGAGAGTGCCAAAATGGCCCAGGAAATTATGACCAGGATGAAGTTTCCCAAAGCCGAAATTGAAAGGGTAACCCGTTTGGTGCGCTGGCACATGTTTTTTTACCAGAATCAATGGAGTGATGGAGCGGTGCGCCGTTTTATCAACAGGGTTGGCGGGGAGGAATATGTGGATCAGCTTTTTGAGCTTAGGATCGCCGATGCCGATTCCAATCCCAAATCAGAGTTTTCGCCTTCCGAAATCCAAAAATTACAGTCCAGAATCGCCCAGGTTCGTAAAGCCGACATGGCCTTAAAAGTTGCAGATTTGAATATCAACGGCAATGATCTCAAACAGATCGGGATTCTTCAAGGACCAAAGATGGGTAAAATTTTGAACTCTCTTTTGGAACTTGTTTTAGACGATCCGGGTTTCAATACCAAAGAAAAGTTGCTACATAAAGCCAAAGAATTACTACAGTCCGCCAAGCAATGAACTCATCCAAACTTTCCCTTGATTTCTACCTGCAACCCACTTTGAAAGTTGCCCAACAAATTTTGGGTAAATATATTATTCATAATGTCGGCAGGTACCGATTGGTTGGTAAAATAGTGGAAACGGAAGCTTACATAGGTCCGTACGACTTAGCCTCACACGCCTCCCGGGGCAAAACCCAACGCAATGCGGTGATGTTTGAGAAAGGCGGCAAGATTTATGTCTATTTAATTTACGGGATGTATTATTGTTTAAACATAGTGACTGAGGCAAAAGACTATCCGGCGGCGGCGTTGGTGAGGGCAGTGGAACCAATAGAAGGGATCGAGCCGATGTGGCACAACCGCTATGGGGATTTAAAATATGATCCGGAAAATAAGAAAAAAATCATCAGTCTCACCAATGGTCCGGGGAAACTCTGCCGGGCTTTTGGGATTAATCAGAGTTTCAATGGTTTGGATTTGGGAGGAGAGCGAATTTATCTTGCTGGCGGGGCAAGGGTAAGAGCAGCCGAAATCGCCGCCTCCAAAAGAATCGGGGTAGATTATGCCAAAGAATATCGGAATAAGCCATGGCGATTCCATCTTAAAAATAACCTTTTCGTATCCAAAATATAGTTTTAGCGATCAAAACAGGAGTAGAAATGAAAGCTGAGGTAGAAATTAGAATTCCTACGGAAAAAGGTAAAAAATTGAGAGGCGAATTCTACCCTCCAAACGATAAAGATAACTTTCCTGCGGTTTTAACTTTGGTTGGACATCGTTCTACTTACAAAAGAAGATACTATCAAGAAATTGCCGCAAATCTAGTGAAAAAGGGAATAGGGAATCTTTTATTCAATTATAGAGGTCATGGAGAAGATGAAGAAAGCTATTCTCAATATGGATTTTTGGACTGGCTTTGCGATTCACGCCTGGCCTTAGATTGGCTTTTAAAGCAAAAAAAAGTTGACAAAAAACGGATTGGGATGTTAGGAGTTTCTATGGGTGGAGCTTTAGCCGGTCAACTTTTATCTCAAAACAACGAAATTATCTCTTTAATTCTAAGAGCTCCAGCAGACTCAAATCTATACGTGAAGGTTTTAAAAAAGTCAAGTTCTTATATAAACCAGTTTAAAGGAGACTATCTTCTAATTTTAAGTGAAAAAGATGAGCTTTTTCCCTTAGAAAGGGAAAAGGAGCTTTTTTGGAACCAAGCCTTATCGTCAAGCAAAAAACTCTGTATTCTCAAAGAGGCTTCTCATTCTCTGGTGAAAAAGGAATGGCAAGATGAATTTATTGCGGCCTCTCTTGAGTGGTTTTTCAAAACGCTGGGTTAGCTTTAGATCGCGAAATCATACTTGCGAAAGTTTTAGGTTCTTGGTATAAGTAATTGCATCAAGTTCGTAAAAAAGAAAGAGTGTTATGAATTATGAACAGCTATAGTTTGAGTCTCATTTTGAGTCCCGATCAGAACGAGGAGGCAGTTAAAAAGCTGCTGGGTGAAATTGAAGAGATTGTTAAAAAAGATAAAGGAGAATGGGGAGAGGTTGAAGAATGGGGAAAAAGAAAGCTTTCCTATTCCATCAAAAACAGAACCGAAGGTTATTACTTTTTTCTGCACTTTAAGGTTGCTCCAAAAATAATCAGTGAAATCAAACAGAAATTAAAACTGAAAGAAGAAATCCTAAGAATACTTTTTGGAAAGGTCTATAAATAAACCAATTACAATTGAGGCGTTTTTATTTCTAAAAAACTTAATTGGTTTAACGTATAGATATACCACTAACATATTCTAATATACTCAACTTCCTTGAAAATGCAAAAGTTGTAGTTGAGTATTCCCCGAATTACTAACATTTTTTTAAAAAATGTTTCAAAATGAAGTAATTCGGGCATAAGTTTGTCTATAAATTTACCTGAAAGGAGGTAAGGCAAGGGGAAGTCAATTTTAGGCTGAAGCAGTTTAAAAGAGAACGTTATAATCAGTCAGACGAGACTTAAAAAGAAAAGATCAAATCGCTTCAGTTTTTACAAAGATTTTAAAGAAACGTTCTCGCCAATTACGAAAATGGAGGAAAGGTTTATGTCATCACGATCTTTAAACAAAGTTATTTTAATCGGGAATTTGACCCGCGATCCGGAGTTACGCTACACGCCTTCCGGAACTCCGGTTTGTTCCTTCGGGTTGGCCACCAACCGCTCTTGGGTTCCGTCCGGTAGCGAAGAAAGGCAGGAGGAAACGGAATTTCATAGCATTGTAGCCTGGTCAAAATTGGCCGAACTGTGTGCTCAACTTCTGACTAAAGGCCGCAAAGTTTACATAGAAGGTCGTCTGCAAACCCGGAGTTGGGAAACACCAGACGGCGAGAAAAGAGTCAAGACCGAAATTGTGTCCGAAGATATGATTATTTTGGATAGTCGTCGAGTCAACGTTGAAGGAGTAGGGGGAGCAAAAGAAGAGAAAGTGGGTGGTACCCAAGAAACCGTTGCTGGAGCTTCCAAGCCGGAGAAGGAAACAACTGAAGTTTCCGCTCAGCCTAAAGAAGAAGAAAGCGCGGAGAGTCAAAAAGACCAAGAAGAAAAGCCAGATGATAAGAAAGAAGAGAAAAGTGAAAAAGCTGAAGAAGAGACAGATGAAAAGCCAGATGAAAAAACCGATGATGATTTGAATATCGATAAAATTCCTTTTTGAAATCTAGGTTGATCCAAAGCGCAATGTCAGTGTAGGTTAAGTCGGGTCCTGTCAGATGTTTCCTTCCCGTCAGTGCTCTCCGCCGGCTGGCGGATTCTACATCTGCCACCCGACCATACTGCTGCTTAAGAACGGCACTTAGTTTTTACCAAAGTTGCATAAGGAGAAAAATTGGATACTGTAAGGATTGCAGACAATAGAACCAGGGGAAGGCGAAAATGCTATTTTTGTCAGAACCCGGCAATTAAAATAACTTATAAAGATCCATTAAGATTAAAACGCTATCTGACTCCGCGTGGGAAAATAGTCTCGCGTTTTAAGACTCGGGTTTGTTCTCGTCATCAAAAACTATTAACAACGGCCATCAAAAAAGCTAGAATTTTAGCTATTCTTCCTTTCGTCAACCGAGAACTCTAAAATTTAGTGACGGCTCTAAAATTATGGAAACTGCCTCAACTTTTCTTTTTATTGATTTTGGTAAGACCTTCACCCATTACTTTTTGGTCGAAGTTGCTTCTCAAAGTTTTCACCTTCAAGGACCAGTTGAAATTCCCAGTTTCTTTTTTAAGAAGTCTTCCGATCCCGATTCAATTTTTAAAGCGGGGATTAGACAACTGGAAGAATTGACACAAAGAAAACTCCTGTCAAACGGTATTTTAGTGATTTCTGCCAAAAAAGAGCAAGGGGTAGGAGTTGACGAGGCGATTTTCAGCGGGGGCGAAGAATGGAGAGATAAAATTGATATTTTTCAGGCAGTTAAAGAGTTGAATCTGGATGAATGTTTAGAATCTGCTTCTGCTCACCTCACCTCGCTTGACAAAAATTTTAAACTCATCGACGCCGGATCATCAGCGATCCGTTTTTTTTACCAGCATCAAGACGAGACGAAAAAAATCTATTCCACCTTTGGTACCGGCAAAGGAGCGGTTTATCTTTTAAGAGAAGAGTACAGTCCGGAGGATATCTTACGCTGGTTGCCATTTGAGATGGAGGTAGTGGGTTTAGAAAATTTTATTGCCAATAAGAGTCTATTTCCGCACACCCTTCCTTGCTCTGAGCGCGATTTAGCTATCGAAGGGGCGGTCTTGAGAGAGATGCTGCGTTTGGGCAAACCCGCTGATTTTTTTGAGGACCTCCACGCTATTAAAATACTTGTCAGCGGAGCTTCTTTCAGCCACAATCCTTCGAGGTCACAAGTCGGACTGATTGTCTTGGACGGACTTGAAGTTGAGGGAGTCAGTGAGTTTTACTTAGACAGAAGACAATTTCTTTCCTGTTTCGGAGCTTTAATCAAAAAACACCCCGAGTTGATTGAAAAAATGGATCTTAAAATTCCCTTCGAGCATATCTTGACAACGGTTGCGATCTCGGGGAGGTATCAGGCTGGCGAACCATTGGGCAAAGTGCTGATTAATTTCGGCTTTGAAGAAGTGCAGGAAATTAAGGTTTTGGGGGGTGAAATTTATTTTATTCCTGCCGGCAATCAAAGCATCGAACTTGAATTTATGCTGTCTGCAAAATGCACTGTTCTTGGGATCAATCCACAGGATCAAGTAAAGGGTAGTTTAAAATGTAGTATAAATACCGGAGAAAAAGGTTTTATCATTGATGCTCGCGGCAGACCTTTGCTTTGTCCCCGCCCGAACATTGAAGGCAGAAAGACAATTAAAAGATGGCAGAGTGCGTTTATAATTTAAGTTAAAAGTCAAAATGTAAGTGGCTAATGGCATCTGGCTACTAGCTAAAAAAGTAAAAAGTCAAAAATAAGGTAGTTCTCTCCGCCGAAGCGGCGGGGCATGGAGCAGTACCACTAAAAAGTCAGAGAAACCATGAGATCTAAAGGCAAAAAGACCTCACTTAAGATTAAAGATAACCTCAATTGGTTGGTGTCTAAAAAGATAGGCGTCTTTTATAATCTTACCCGGACTGTTATTCGACGTCTTCCGCAAAAAGGCAAGATTACCGTCAAGGAAGGCGATGTGACAGAGTCTTCAGCCATTATTGGATTGTGCCATGTCTCTCCGGGGTTTCGGGTTTTTAATCTGTCTGAAATTTTAAATATCCCCCCGGAGAAAATTCCGAGTTGTCTTTTAAAGTCGTCCGGAAGCAAGGTTTTCAAGGGAGATGTCATTGCTGAAGATAAAAAATTATTCGGAATTATTTCACGCCAATTCATCGCCCCGGCTGACGGGGTTTTTGAAGTGATGGACCAGTCCAAAGGGCAGATGATGATTCGTTTTATGCCGGTTTCCTTTAAATTACCGGCCGGAGTATATGGTGAGGTTGTCAAAGTCGTGCCGGACCAAGAGGTTCATATTCGTACCAAAGTAGATTTAATCCGTGGCGTACTGGGCTCGGGAGTGGAAAGAGAAGGAATCCTGAAAGTGGTGACATCCAACAAAGAAACTATTTCTATAATCGGTTTGGATAAAAGCCTAAGCGGGTCGATTATCGCCGGCGGATCGATGATGACCAAAGAGGTGATTCAAAAGTCTCTGGCTTTGGGAGTCAGAGGAATTCTTTCCGGCGGCATCAATATCCGCGACTATAAAAGTCTGGTTTCTTCTTTAAATCCTTTGGAAGACGTTGGTCTTTCTCTTTTGGCCACCGAGGGATATGGATCGAGCGAGATGCCTGGCGAGATTTTTGAACTTTTGCGAAAAAATGATAATTGCTTTGCGATAATCAGCCCTCAGGAAAAGGAATTAATCATCCCTTCCCTGAAATCTTTTACTAAAACGGCCATCAAAGAAAAACGGGAAAAAAACGAACTTTGTTATTTGGAAAAAGGGATGGTGGTAAGGCTGTTGACATTTCCGTATTTGGGTCGAGAGGGAATGGTTTTGGAATTGAGTAAAAGTCCGACCACTTTCCCTTCCGGAATAGAGGCCTTCTCGGCCTTAATCGAGATTGGCAAAGGGATGCAAGTTTTAATTCCAATCCGCAACTTAGAAGTAGTGGTAAATTATAGACAAACGCATTTAAAAGCAGATATAAGTATGTCTAGCCTGAGAAACTGATTGAAGCTTTTTTCGAAAAATTAAACAAGTAATTTAGAATCAGTTTCTCTATAGGTTCCGTCTGTAGTAAGATATACCCAAATTATTCCAGTCGCGCCAGAGGCGGACTGATTTGGTGTATATTCATCAACTCTCTCCCGCCAAGGCGGGATCGAGGATGATTATAAGAGATTGTTTAAGAATGAATCCGTTCAACCAAGGAGTTCAATTGTCCAACCGGAAGACATTTAAAATCATCTTGACCATCTTGGTTTTAAGCATCACCTTTGCTGGCGGCGTTTTTTTAGGATCGCTTCTTTCCCGCAAAGAGATAACCCTAAACAACGGGCGCGTTGAAATCTTAAATAATGAACCGGCAGCTGGCATCAAAACTGTTAATTTTGATCTTTTCTGGCAAACTTGGGATCTGTTATTTCAAAAATATTTAAAGGCCAGCGAAATCGACCCGCAAAAACTCTTAGAAGGTGCGATTTCCGGTATGGTTAAAAGTTTAGACGATCCCTACACCGCTTTTTTTAACCCGGAGGAGCTGGCGGCTTTTAAGGACCAGATGGCTGGAAAATATGAGGGGATTGGAATTGAAATGGGATTTAAAGACGGTCAGGTTGTGGTTGTATCGCCTTTTGGCAATAGTCCGGCTTCGAAAAAGGGGATCAAATCAGGCGATTATATCCTAATGGTGGACGATAAAAAAACTGAAGGTTTGAGTTTATCCGAAGTGGCCGGGATGATCCGTGGGCCCAAAGGATCGAATGTTAAACTTATTCTTCTGCATGAAGGCGAAAAAGAAACCTATGAAGTTGAGGTCACCCGTGAGGAGATTGTTTATGATTCTGTTTCTCTAGAAATGAAAGGCGAGATCGCCCAAATTCGTATTCTTCATTTTGCCGACAACACCAACACCGAATGGGACAAAGCCGTCAAAGAGGCGATCAGTAAAAATCCAAAAGGAATAGTTTTAGATTTACGAAACAACCCCGGAGGTTATGTTAATTCCGCGGTTTACATCGCTGGAGATTTTGTGAAAAACGATGTTATTACCAAAGAAAAATTTGCGAGCGGTAATGAACAGATTCTAAGGAGTGAGGGGACGGGGAGGCTGGCTCGCTATCCGCTCGTCATTCTAGTTAACGAAGGAACTGCTTCAGCCTCGGAAATTTTAGCCGGAGCCTTGCAATATTACAAGTTGGGTGAGTTGGTTGGGAAAAAGACCTTTGGAAAAGGGATTGTCCAGGAAGAAGTCGGCCTGTCTCAAGAAAGCGCTTTGCATGTGACCACGGCTGAATGGCTTCTACCGTCAGGTGATAACATTCATCAAAAAGGCTTAACTCCGGATATCGAAATTGACCTTTCCGACGATGATTTTAAAGCCGGGAAAGATCCCCAACTTAAGAAAGCTCTTGAACTGCTGAATAGTCCGCAATGAACTACCACGGCTAAAGCCGTGGTATCCTCAGGCTACGCCTGCGGCGAGTTCGAAATCATTCGATTCATCCACGTCCGCCAACCGGCGGACCGTAGTCTTCTCGAACGATTATAAAATTTCACTTTTTACCGAAAAACCCAACCGTCATCGCGAGGAGTCCCGCTTAGCGGGACGACGTGGCGATCTCAAGAGCCTAAGCTTTTGCCCTCCTATCTTTTTAGATTGCCACGCCCGCCTAAACGGCGGGCTCGCAATGACGCTCACCTAGAATCGCCCTGATCCGAGAAAATATATTACCACGGCGGCAAGCCGTGGTAATATATAGCAACCGCAAAACAAAATGACAGTTTCGTTGCAAACACCTTCGAGGTGGTGTTGCGCCTGCGGCTA
>PFXB01000126.1 GCA_002791435.1 candidate division WWE3 bacterium CG_4_9_14_3_um_filter_43_9 | reverse complement strand
AATTGTACAACTAAAGGAAAGAATAAACAACAGAAATGAGAAGAAAAAAGAAAGCTGCAATCCCAGCTTTGGCATGATATACTTTTAGAGTTTTGATCTGAACGCGATCCAAAGACGAAAGTGAAAATAAACGGCAATTTTATGAAATTATATCGCTTTAGTCCCATAAAAAATAAATCTGAACTTTGGGAAGCAATCAAACATATTCATTTTGAGTGCCATAAGCTTTGCAAACAATCGTTTGGACACTATCTTCCAAATGCTGGGAATATGGGGATATTTTGCCACTATGACGACGAATATGAACGATTAATCGAGATTCGAAAAGAATTGACCGAACAGTCAGATAACTCAAACCAAAAGTATTTTCAATTATACGAACCGATCATTATCCCAACGAGGAAAGATGTACCAGAAACTACTTACACTTACCTCTATATCCGAAAACCTGACCCGTATCGTCATCACGTTGGCGATGTGGATTTTTATTTAGAACCGGAAAAATACATGGAGCTCAAACAATCCCTTTTGGCTGGTAAGAAAATAAACGGGGCCAGGGTTTTTGAACGAACCGATCTTGATATGGTCGAGCTTTATAATCCTGATATTGATGCGCTTGCCTACGTAAGTACGAAACAAATGGCAGAAAAAGTTAGAGTAAAGCTTTCGGATGCTACCAAGCTGTAAAGCTACAATATGGACTCAAAAATGATCAAGGGTAAAAAAATCTATTCTCTGACTAAAATGGAATGCCAACGACTCATACAAGCGGCAAAAGAGGTTTTACAAAACACCTATCCCAAGCCGAAAGAGGGATACGCGGTGGCACTTTTAACCGACAAAGGTAATATTTATGTGGGAGTATCCTACGGATCAAACACCGAAACTTTAACCATGCACTCAGAAGCCACTGCCTTGGCACATGCCGCTATCCATGGCGAGACAAAAATCGTGGCCATCACCGGTCCAAACTGTCATATTTGTAAACAATTAATCTGGGAAAGTAGTTTGCGCAGTGGCATTGACACCGTTATCGTTCACCAAGAAAAAGGAGAAATTAAACAAACTCCCATCTCAAAACTCATGCCCTACCCGTGGCCAGCAAGATAAATTTCCCACAATCTTACGGTCGGGGTTTTCGCTCACCTGAAATAAACTGTTTTACCATTTCCCATCATGTACTTTTTCCGGCTCGAATTTCTTTTCTTTATATACTTCATCTTCTGGATATCCTATGGGCAACAAGCAAAGAATGCGCTTTTCGTGAGGAATTCCAAGTAGCTCTCTCACAAATTCTTCCGGGTCTCTTCCGTCAAGGGTTTTTCCTTCATGGATGTGAACCCAGCAAGTTCCCAAACCCTAATTGGCGGCCTCAAGATAAATATAACCCGCCGCTATTGAACAATCTTCTAGCCAAAGTTTAGATTTTTTCTCATCTCCTACAATGACAATCACCACCGGCGCTTCTTTGACAAAATCAGCCCAGGGACCTGATTCGGCAAGCTTTTCTTTTGTTTTATGATCGCCAACGACTACGAATTCCCAGATGCGCGAATTATGTCCCGATGGACCGGACATGGCGGCTTTTAAAATCTCCTTTAACTTCTCTTCTTCAACTCCCTTCTTTTGGTAATGTCTGACGCTCCGGCGCTTTGTAAAAATTTCATGCATACTTTACTCCTTCCTGAATCTTATGGCTTTCTCATAATTTCAAATCCGTTGCCGTGTTTCAAAAACGCCAATCTTGCCCCCTTTTGAACCTCTTTCTCAAACTTCTTTTTAATCTTTACCCGCACTTCGGGAAAAACAAAGCAGGTAACGACGTCATAGGGTGCTAAAGAAATCTTCCATAAATTTCCGAGCTTGAAATGAATTCTTCCCTTGTGTCGTGAAAAGCAAGATCTCACTTTTGAGAATAGATAAAGAAGGATGTTAAATTCAACCCCGGTTGCGTCCAATCCTTTTTCAGCCGCCGCAAAAACAACTCTGCCTTCACCGGAGCCCAAATCAATCAATTTTTCCCCTTTTTGACAATCGAGCTTTTCCAAAAGCGCGTTGATATTCTTTTTCGGGCTTACAACCAACGGACCGGCTGATAAAAAAGACAACACAAAAAAGACCAGAAAAATGCATATCGCTCCAATTAATAAACCAAGAATTAGAATAAGAACCATTTTGGTTTTCCAAACTTATCCAAATTTGTTTTAGCTTATGAATTTGCGTACTGACAACCGATCAAAAATTATATCCTTGGGTGCGCAAAGTATAAAAGTGATGATTTCAACCACCTCATTTTTATCCATCATCCAGGGCTGATTATCTTTGTAATTATAGCCTGCATTCACAAAAAGCTTCGTATTCATCCCTGCGGGATAAAATCCAGTCACCTTAATTCCTGTTCCTTGCAATTCTTGCCTGAGTGAATCTGTCAATCCCCGCATGGCATATTTTGAAGCAGTGTATATCCCCCAATCGGCTGATGGCTCAAATCCGGCATTGGAAATAACGTTAAAAATATGTCCGCTTTTCCGTTTCTTCATGGTAGGAAGAACCATCTGGATACAATAGATATGACCTAAAACATTGGTTTCAAAAACAGCCCGGATTTTCTCTTCACTCGCATCCTCGGTTTTCCCTTCCAACCACACTCCGGCGTTGTTCACTAAAGTATCGATGCTGCCAAAATTTTCCTTAATCTTTTGAAAAGCTGAACTGACAGCCTGTTTTGATCGAATATCCACGGGAACAATCAGACTCTCTCCGCCTAAATCACCAACTTTGCAAGCGACTGCCTGCAATTTTTTATGATCTCTGGCCAGGAGAGCAATTTTGGCCCCCTCTTTTGCCAATCTCAAGGCTAATGACTCTCCCAAACCCTCGCTGGCACCTGTAATAACCACTCTTTTTTCTTTAAGCATCTCGTCCTCCTTAAAATTGATTAAAATGTTTCTCTTATACCCAAATTACTCCATTTTGCAAAATTTTTTAAGCAATGGGTTGTATAGAGAAACTGATCCCAAATTCTCTCCCATAGATAAACCAGATTGGTTTAGCGTATAGACATACCATAAATACATTTTCTAATAAGTTTGTCTATAATTTTTTCTAAAAAGCTTTAATCAGTTTCTCGTGCTAGACATACCTTAGGTCTACTTTTAAATACGTTTGTCTATAATTTGGGGAATACTCAACTTCTTTTATTTTGCGAGCGAGAAAACTGCAGATCTTGATCCGTAGATGAAAGCTTGTATTCCACTCGCGAAACGAGCAAAAGAAGATACTGCGGAGTTTACTCCGCAGAGATTCATTTATAATTTAGTTGATG
>PFXB01000010.1:224-10709 GCA_002791435.1 candidate division WWE3 bacterium CG_4_9_14_3_um_filter_43_9 | reverse complement strand
CGCTTTTTGAACTCAATGATCTTGAACTCATGGGTCGTGGTTCCGTATTTTTCCACCGTATAGGTGGCCAAAAGACTGCCTATTCTCCCCATTTTTTCAACCGGCATTTTGTTTAGAAGTCCGTATATAATTCCCGCCCGGTAAGCATCACCGGCTCCGGTCGGATCGATAACGCTTTTAGGAATAACCGGCGGAATTTCGACTCCTTTATCCTCTTTGAAAATGAGCGAACCTTTCCCGCCTTGAGTAATAATTAGATATTCGACCAACCTTATAAGATGTTCCTTTTTGGCATTCAACATTTCCTCGATCAAAGCAATCTCATAATCATTGCCGATTAACACCTTGGCTCCGTCAATGGCTTTCAATAGGTTATCCCTGTTAAATTGCGGTATCTGCATTCCCGGATCGAAAATATAGGGAAGGTGCAAAGCCTTAGCCTCAAAGGCAAACCGCATCATCGCCTGAGGGTTCCCGGGAGCAATCATAAGTAATTTTATTTCTTCTCTGTTTAAAGTCGGTGGCTTATACTCTTGTTCTTCCTCTTCTTTATCCTCCTCCGAGGAGAAGATGCCACTAGTTTTAGCTGGTGGAGTTTCATTTTTGAAAGCTGAATTCGCAAAAGAGGAAGGTTTTGCTCCCCCAAAACGGGAAGCTCCGAATCGTGGTAAACCAAACCCCGAGGAAGACTTTACCAAGTTATCTTTTGACTCTTCCTTCGTAAAAATGTCATTCAGAGACAAGTCTTTGGCAAAATTCATTGCCCCGGGATAAAATCCCCAGATCTGGTTATCGGCCGCATCAGTTATCCCGAAACCCAAAGCCGTCATTTCGCCATGAATCAATCTAATAAAACGGGTGTCTATTCTCTTGCTTTCCAGCCACTTTTTATATTCGGAAAAGTCCTCGCCGGCGGTGGCTAAAATAATCGGTTTTTCGTCCAACAAAGATAAATTGTAGGCAATGTTGCCGGCACAGCCCCCTCTTTCCTTGCGCAAAGTCTCAACCGCAAAGGAAAGATTTATCTGGTGGGTTTTTTCGGGCAAAATATAGTCAGCAAAATTGCCCTTAAAGTTCATAATATGGTCGAAGGCTAGCGAACCGGTTATAATAACGCTCATCTGATTTTTACTTTTTTATTTTTTAATCTTAATTCTTACAAGGTCTCCTCTTGTAAAATATCTACTTTCCCTTTTCCCTCTCCTGAAAGGAGAGGGTTAGGGTGAGGTCTTTTTGAAACCTTTCTAACCTCATCCTCGCCCCGCCATGGCGGGGCTCTCCTTCTCCTCAGAGGAGAAGGATTTTCTTCCCCTATCTACTAATTACTAAATCCCAACGGAATCCTCACATCATCCGCCGATTCGGCGGACCGACAACGCGCATCCGCCAGCTGGCGGAGAGCATTGACGGGAGGGAAACTTGCGGCAGGACCCGACCCATGGAGTGACATTTCGCTTTGAGTTAACTATGGTTTAAGAAAACCCCGGGATTTTAAAGTCACCCATTTGCCCCCGCATTTTTTTGGCAGCCAACTTCTGTGATTCTTTAATAGCGTCGTTTACAGCATCCGTCAAATTTCTGTCCTGCTCTCCATCAATCTCGACCCACTCGATTTTTTGATCTCCCCGAATCTTGATTTTGACCTTTCCCTTTTGTACTATGACCGATTCTTTGGACAACATATCCTGAAGTTGCTTAGCCTGTTTTTGCATCTCGTAAAGCTCTTTGACTTTATTAAACATGCTTAATCCTCCTTTACTCTATCATTTTACCATTGAGTATCTCTTGGGCGGTTTTTATCATGCCTTGAGTTTTTTCGTCTTTCGCTTTTTCTTTGGCGGAAAGCTCGCATTTAAGATACAATTTAACCTTAAATGTTTCGGCGAAAACGCTTTCGATAATGTCCCGATGTTTTTTATCTTCAATTCTTTCTTTATGGAAAGGGTAGAAAACTTCCAAGATTAAAAAATTATTTTCAATGGCTTTGGGCCTGGTGGCCTTCAGACAAGCCTCGATGGAATGATTATGCGACTTGACCGCTCTTAAAACTTCCGGCCATTTGTTGACTACCTCAGCCAGATCCATGATTTTTTGGTATTGGTAAGATTTTGCTGCTTCTGACTGCAATTTTTGAATTGGCTTGTCGGTTGCCGCAACGTTTTTGACCATCTGCGCACGAGAGGATTGGTTTTGACCTTTAATGTCGGCCAGATTACCTTTGGCCTCCTCTTTCGGGTGGCGACCGCTTGTCTCGCTGCTTTTTGGAGAAAAGCCCTCGTCTGAGGAGGTGGGCGAAGTTTGGGTTTGAGTTATTTTGATAGCGGCTAGTTCAAGCGGAAGCTGTGCAATCTGAACATTTTTAAGATCGTTTTCTGCCTCCGAAAAAGCTTCAATTATCTTAACCAAAAATTGATGGTCTAAATTTTCAGCCTGACGCTGCATAACGTCATACTGCTCAGCGGTAACTTCTACTAAATCCTCGCCTACATTATTGGCAATCAAAAGCAACGCTCTTAAATATTCTAGTAAGTTCCGGGTAAACTGAAGCATGTTAAAACCCAAATCGGAAATCTTGTTAAGATGCAGAATTGCCAAACGAGTATCTCTGGCCACCAGGTAATCCACCAATTGACTTAAAGCCTGGTCATCGGTTACTCCCAAAATTTCCTGTATTTTCTCCAATTCCACCTTTTGGTTTTTACCATCTTTAACATGGGCAATCACTTGATCGAGCAACGTCTCGGCATCGCGAAAGCCGCCGCTGGCATTCTGGGCGATCAAACGCAAGGCTTCATCCGCAATCTCAAGCTTTTCGCTTTTAGCAATCTGTTTGAGGCGCAAAATTAAATCGGCAATGGTGGCTCTTTTAAAATCAAAGCGTTGGCAGCGCGAAATAATGGTTTGCGGCACCTTCTGCGGCTCGGTGGTACATAAAATAAAAATGATGTGCGAGGGCGGTTCTTCCAAGGTTTTTAAGAGCGCGTTAAAGGCTTCCGGGGTCAACATATGAACTTCATCTATGATATAAACTTTAAACCGACCCGCAACCGGTAAAAAATTAACCTTTTCTCTCAAATCGCGGATTTCCTCAATCCCGCGGTTGGAGGCGGCGTCAATTTCGATTAAATCTAAGGCGCTTCCTTCGCTGATCTCATGGCAATTATCACACTTTCCGCAAGGTTTAATTTTAGCCTTGGATGTGCAATTAGCCGCTTTGGCAATAATTCTGGCGGTCGAAGTTTTCCCGGTTCCCTTAGGCCCTGTCAAAAAATAGGCCTGGGCAAATAAATTTTGAGCGAAGGCGTTTTTTAAAGTTTGGGTAATATGCGGTTGTCCGATAAGTTCATCAAGGATTTGCGGTCGATATTTTCGGTATAAAACCTGACTCATACTGGTCTCCAGAATAGTTGTACTTCTCCATTTCGCTCCGCTTCAGTCGAAGAATAAAATTATTGTTCGAGCGTAAGTCGAGAACTACCGCTTTGAATTTTTACTTTTGAATTTTGACCTTTGAAAGCACCTACCCAGGGGGGGTATTGAAAACCATTTTTTATACCCGACTAGGGTAATTTTTTTATCGTGCCGTCTGGGTCCTTTTTCAGCCTTTCTATCACCTGATCTTCGATGATAGTCATATCTTTCCTTTGCCGCACAGTCTCATCCCCATATCCCATAAGATGCAACACTCCATGGGCGACAACGCGAGCCAATTCTTCAGCCACTGAAACCTGATATTTTTTAGCTTGTCTTTTTAGCTGAGGATAAGAGATAACCAGCTCTCCCAAAAGATAAGTCTGAGGATCTACTTTTTCGTTTAAATTAAAGGCAATAACGTCGGTTGGATTTTTTCTCTTAAAATATTGTTGGTTTAAAGACTTCATTTTTCGGTCGTTGAAAACCGCAAAACTGAGATTGATCTTCTTGGTGTCTTTGGGAATCATTTTACTCTAAAATCTTGGAAAGCAACCTGGCAACGCGACCTTTGTCGGCTCTACCCTTTAGTTTTGGGGAAATTGCCCCCATCACCTTTCCCATCTCTTTCTTGTCTGAAATTCCAACTTCTTGTAGTGTTTCTTTAATCAATCCGCTTATTTCTTCGTCGGTCAATTGCCGAGGTAAATAATTTTGTAAAATTTCTGCCTCCCGCTTTTCCTTTGCGACTAAGTCGGGCCGTCCGCCCTTTTCAAAGGCGGTAATTGAGTCAGAGTGGCTTTTGATCTGCCTTTGGATAATTTCGATTGTCTCTTCATCAGAAAGCTCTCTTCTTTTGTCAATCTTCACATTTTGGCAATCAGCCAAAAGAAAACGCAAAGTCACAACTTCGGCAGTCTGGTGATTTTTCAAGAAAGATTTTAAGTCTGTTTGGATTTTTTCAATTAGCATCCCGTTTTCTCTATCAATTTGAATTCACCCTGGTCTAACCCATCAGAAACATGAAATTATGGATTTGCGGTCCGCGGAGGACTTTCTTTATTGATCGTATTTTTTGAATTTTTCAATTTTTTTTCTTTTTTGAGAAAGACGTCTTTTCCTTTGAACAGATGGCTTTTCGTAAAACTCTCTTTTTTTAAGTTCGGTTAAAATTCCTGATTTTTGGACTTCTTTATTAAATCTCCGGATGAGGGTCTCAACTGATTCCTCACGGGAGGCTTTTACGGCCGCTTTAACTGTCCCCATTGCATATCAACACCCCCTTTTTTGCTTTGGTAACCTTCCCAATGGCATTTTTATAGATTTATTTTACAAAAACTAACAAACTGAGTATACAACCTCGCTTAAAATTCAACAAGTCGAATTTCTTTAATTTCTAATTTTGACGTTTTAGTTGTACTTCTCCATACGTTCCCCACCAACTGGCGGGTCACTTAGTCGAAGCATAATAATTATTGTTCGAATCTTATTGTTCGACTTTTATGGAAAACCACCTTATTTTGACTTTCACCCTTTAACTTTTAACTTATTAAGCAATTTATCTATCCCTATCTGCTCTGCTTTTAAACTGTCTCTCTTTTTGATTTCCACTGTTTTTTGATCCGCCATTTTTCGACTAACCACCGCTCGCCACTGAATCCCGATTAAATCTGCGTCGGCAAACTTGACTCCCGCACTCTCCTTACGATCATCGTACAAAACTTCGATCCCGGCCTCGGTCAGCATTTTATAAATTCTCTCGCTTTGCGCCAAAACTTGCGCGTCATTTAAATTCAAACTTAAAAGATGGACTTGAAAAGGCGCAACGCTCTCCGGCCAGATTATCCCCTTTTCGTCATGATATTTTTCCACGATAGCCGCCATGGTGCGGCCTAAACCGATCCCGTAACAACCCATATAATAAGGTTTCTCTTTGCCATCTTCATCAATGAAATTAGCCCCTTTCATCTTCTGACTGTAATAGTGCCCCAGCTGAAAGATATTACCGACCTCAATCCCGCTTTTGCCTACCAGTCGGCTTCCGTTGGCGGCTAAAAATCCAGGTTGGGCCGCAGCAATATCAGCCAAATCGCATTTAAAATCGCGCCCATAATTGACATTCTTCGAGTCAGTTTCATCTTCTTTTTGCCCACCGATAAAATTCCTGACGGTTGTAAGCGACAGGTCGCCGATATAAGTTACACCTTTGTGCCCCCAGGAATGAACGTAGCCGGGCTTGGTGCCTATCTTTTTTAAATCCGCCTCCGTCGCTTCGAGCAGGGGGGCTTCTAATTTTAGGGCGCGACGCAGTTTCACCGGATTAACCTCTAAATCGCCGCGGATGACGCCGATGACGATTTTTCCCGCCTGAGTCTTGTAAACGACATTTTTTAAAAAACGGCTTTGGGGCAATTTATAATGCTTGACGTTATCCTCCATGGTTTGCACCCACTGTGGCTGTACTGCAATCTCGAAAGGTTTTTCCTTTTCTCCAGGATTTTCCGGTTCTCGCTGAAATTCGGCGATCTCTTCGTGGGCAATGTACTCCCCATCTTCTGAAACAAAGTAATTTGACTCCCCCGCCGGCGACTCCACCACAAACTCATGGCAATAATCGCCGCCGATATAACCGTTGTCAGCTAAGACCACTTCAGTTTTAAGCCCCATTCTTTCAAAGATGTGCGAATAAGTTTTTTTCATTTTCTCATACACTTTTTTAAATTCCGCCTCATTGCGATCAAAGGAATAGGCGTCTTTCATGGTAAATTCGAAAACGCGCAGCAAGCCTCCCCGAGCCCGCAGCTCATCTCTGAACTTTGGCGAAAATTGATAGAGGTTGAGAGGCAAATCTTTGTAAGAAAGCCTGAATTTCCTCACCACATCCACAAACATCTCCTCAGCCGTTCCCCCCAAAGCAAACTCTGCTCCCCGACGATCGCGGACTTTGGTTAACTCAAAGCCGACCGCCTGGTTGCGATTAGTTTCCTGCCAAAGCTCTATGGGATGCAGAACTGGCGTAACCATTCTCTGTGCTCCGGCAGAATCCATTTCTTCTTCGATAATTTTTTGAATTTTTTCGTGAACCCGCAATCCTAGCGGCAAGAAAAAATAGCGACCGGCGCTGCTTTCCCGAATATATCCGGCTTGTAAAAGAAAGCGGTGGGAAGAAGTCTGAATTTCCCTTCCGACTGCCCGCAAAGTTTTTCCAAATAATTTTGCATAGCGCATAGCGACTCCTTTTGTCAATTTCGAATTCTGTCAATCTGAGTTATATACTCAGCTTCCTTGAAAATGTAAAAGTTGTATCCGCCAGCTGGCGGACCAAATTACAGCATATTTCTTAAAAATTTTTTGCAGATTGGAGTAATTTGGGTATAAGCTTGGTTGTCGATCGATCGCCGTGTCTTTTGGTAAAACGAGAGGGAATTTTGAACTTTTGCAAAAACTTTTCTTCGGGAATGGTCTGCTTTTTCCGATCACCCCCAACGACATACCCGTTAGGCTGTAACAATCGCAATAATTCTTCTACCTCGTCAAAAGATATGACAATTGCCAAATCAACCACCTTCAGGCCTTGGATCATTTCTAGTCTTTCTTTCGCATCGAAAATCGGCCTTCCAGCTCCTTTTCTGTCTCTGACAAAATCGTCGCTTAAGACCGCCACCGCCAGCAAATCACCCTTTTTTTTCGCCTCTTTGAGAAATCTTAAGTGGCCAATATGTAGAAGGTCAAAACAGCCGGAAACCAGCACGATTTTTTGGTGGCTTCTCTTGGCGCTTTGTCTGAATGTAGTTAATCTTTTAATTGACAACATCGGTGGTTTAAAGCTCTAAATTTAAAGCACTAAATTCTAAGCACCAAGCTCCAAATAAGCTTTAAATTCTAAATCCTAGGCACCAAATGTTTAGAATTTTAAAACTTAGAATTTGTTTGCCTGCCTGCCGCAGGCAGGGAACTTAGAACTTAGGATTTAGAATTTTTTATGATGTTTCCTAATCAAACAGCCGCACAATATCGTGAAACGTAATAACTACCATCAGAATCAAAACCAAAACCATGCCGGTTGCATTTGCCCAACGGTTGACCTTTGACGGAATTTTACGGCGAGTAATAGCCTCTATTGCCACAAACAGTATTCTTCCCCCGTCAATGGCCGGAATAGGCAGCAAATTGATAAAAAGTAGGTTAAGACTTATGATTCCGGCAAATTGTAAAACCGGCCTGATCCCGAATTTCAAAAGTTCGAAAACGATCTGTCCGATGCCAACCGGCCCAGCCACATCAGCCGGAGCTTTCTGATGAATAATCAAATCCCGGAAAAGAAAATACATTCCCTGGGCAATGGTTCCCGCAGTTTCAAAAGTAGTTTGGCATCCCTTTTTAATTCCTTCCAAAAAGGAGTTCTGACTGTAAGCGGCAACGTAAACCTCAGTTTGCGACTCAATTCCCATTGCCCCCTGTCCTGAAGGCGGATTGGCTCTCAGGAAGATACTGCTTTCGATGTTATTGCCATCTCTCTGAATGGTTAAAATGGCGTTTTGGTCCAGATGCGCTTGGGTGTAAAAAACCAAATCCTGCGAGCTTTCGACTTTTTGATCGCCTATTTTGAGGATGACGTCAGATGCGGCAAGGCCTGCTTGCGCTGCCGGGGTATCGGCGCCAACCTTGGTAATTTTAACCCGTGTTCCCCAAATTGGCATTCCCACCCAAAAAGTGATAATGAAAATCAAGAGAGCCACAACCAAATTCATAAACACACCCGATCCTAGAATGAAAATTTGCTGCCAAGGGGATTTTTCGCTAAAACTCCGTTTGTCACCTTTCACTGCCTCATCCTCACCCGTGATTTTGACAAAACCACCGATCGGAATGGCATTGACGCTGTATTCCGTTTCACCTTTTTTAACGCTCCACAGTTTGACAAACATTCCCAATCCGAACTCTTCAACGCGAACGCCAGAAAGCTTAGCCGCTACAAAATGACCAAACTCATGCGCTAGAATCAAAATTCCTAAAACAAAAATTATGACTAAGATTGCCAGAATCATCTTTTATACCTCGTTTAGCTCTTGTTCTTTGTGTTTGCCAATCTGTTCTATTTCTTCATTCATCTTTTCAACCATTCTCTGTAAATCATTTTTAAGGCGTCTTTCCAAGTCCTCAGAGATTTCTCCGCTTTTTTTCTCTTGTTCCAACATCTCTATGGCTTCTCGTCTGAACCCCCGCACTCTCACCCGCGTTTCTTCAAGTTCGGATCTTAAAACTTTGACAAGATCCTGTCGTCTTTCGGTCGTCAACTGAGGAATGGTAATCCTAATTATTTCTTTGTCGGTTTGCGGGGTTAAATTTAAATTTGAAGTTAAGATAGCTTTCTCGATTGTGGGAATAACACTTTGATCCCAAGGCTGAATGACAATGAGACGCGGCTCGGTAACATTAATAGTGGCCAGATTTTTAAGCTCCATTTTGCTCCCATAAGCCGCAACCGCCAGATCCTCCACCAAGGAAGGATTAGCCCGGCCTGTTCTTAATTTCTTGAGCTTTTCCCTTAGATAATCGAGGGTTTTGCCTGACTTTTCTTGAAAGTTTTTAAGAGTTCGCTCTGACATTTTAGTCCTCCGCCAGTTTAAAACGGATAAACCTTTTTAAAGTTATGTTTTCGCCTACTTTAGCGGCCAAATTCTTAATTAAACCATCGATGGTGACTTTTTCATCCTTGATCCAGGCTTGGTTTAAAAGTTCGTCTTGATTTTTTGGATTCATGGCTGCCACTTGCATGGCAATTTCATGAGCCAGAGCCTGAAACTGGCTGTTGCGGGAGACAAAATCGGTCTCGCATAAGATTTCCACTAAAACTCCGGTCTTTTTGTCAGAGTGGATATAAGCTTCGATGATGCCTTCCAAGGTTTCTCTTTCTTTACGTTCGGAAACTTTCACCAATCCCTTTTTCTGTAAAAATTCCTTGGCTTTCTGATAATCGCCGGAGAATTCCTCCAAGGCTTTTTTAGCTTCCACCACTCCGGCGCCTATCTCTTCGCGCAACTTTTTAATCATTTCTATTTTTATTTTCATTTTTCGTCCTCTAAGGTAATTTTCCCCAATCCTTCGACTTCTAAAACTTGTCCTTTGGTAATCTTTTTAGGTTTAACTTCAATCTTTTCTTCCTTGAGAATTTTAACAGTCTTTCCCGGCAAATCTGAGGATTTTAAACTGTCGTCTGCTTGCATACCAACTTTAATAGATTTTAGTTTAGCGGCCGGGGCTTTTTCCTCAACCTTTTTTTCGCCATTTTCCGCCGGCTGAGTCGGTTTTTGCCCCGCCTCTTGCGGACCTTCTTTTCTACCCGCCAGGTAAACGTCAGCCATAAAGGATACAAAGAGTTGAATCGATTTTAGGCCATCGTCGTTGCCAGGAATCGGATAGTCAACCAATTCCGGGTTTGAATTGGTATCACAAATGGCAACTATGGGAAGGCTGACTTTTTTCGCTTCTGTGACGGCAATCTTCTCCCGCTTGACATCCAAAATAAACAGGGCGTCAGGCAATCTTTTAAGTTCCCTGATTCCACCGACGCTTTTATCCAGACGGGAAAAATCCTTTTGAAAGAGAGACTGTTCTTTTTTGGTCAGTTTACCGAACTCTTCCCCTTTGCTGACCGTAATCATCTCGTTATATTTATCAATAACCTTTCTCACCGAATCAAAGTTGGTTAAAAGCCCGCCAACCCATCTCTCGTTGATATACATGCAGCCGCATTTTTTAGCTTCGGTTTTAATAATTTCCCGGGCCTGGCGTTTGGTACCAACAAAAAGCAAAGTTTTTCCCTCAGTTGCCAATTTTTTGACAAACACAGCGGCTTCGTCAGCCATTTTTAAGGTTGACTCAAGATCAATGATGTGAATTCCGTTGCGTTGGGTGAAAATGTGAGATTTCATTTTGGGATCCCAGCGTTTGGTTTGATGCCCAAAATGGGAACCGGCTTCCAAAAGACCTTGCAGAGTAAGTTGAGACATTAGATTAAACCCCCTTTTTTCCTCCGCTTCCCTAATCCAAGTCCGCCTGAAGGTCAGACCA
>PFXB01000010.1:0-147 GCA_002791435.1 candidate division WWE3 bacterium CG_4_9_14_3_um_filter_43_9 | reverse complement strand
GTTATAGAGGTTTCTCCTCTTGAAGAGGAGAAACCTCTTGATTTTCTTTGCTTCATCTTTTCTTGAATCGAGAAAGGGCAAGTCGGAGCATTTCAACGGCTTTAATACCCAACCCCGAGAGAAAAAGACAGGCAATTGCAAAAATCA
>PFXB01000101.1 GCA_002791435.1 candidate division WWE3 bacterium CG_4_9_14_3_um_filter_43_9 | reverse complement strand
ATGGCCGAAATTATGAAAAATCAAACCACAAAAGTTGGATTTCAAAAGAATGAAAATCAAAAGCCGCTTGTCGGCCTGGGTGTTTTAGTGATGAATGACGGTAAAATCCTTTTGGGTAAACGTAAAGGTTCGCACGGAGCAGATGAGTGGTGTTTTCCCGGCGGCCATCTGGAATTCGGTGAATCATTTGAAGAATGCGCCGTCAGGGAGGTTTGTGAAGAAACAGGCCTGAAGGTCCAAAATCCCCGCTTTTTCTGCATCAGCAATGATCTTAATGAAATCGAAAGTTATGCCAAACATTATATTACTCTTTTTATGCAGGTAGAGTATATTAACGGTGAACCAAGGGTGATGGAGCCGGAAAAGTGTATTCAATGGGGATGGTTTGCGTTTGATTCGCTTCCCGATAAATTATTTGGTCCGACACAAGCGGCCATTAAATGTTTGAAAAATAATGAAGTTTATCTGCCGACGGAGAAAAAATGATAACGATTGTGGTAGGTTCAACTAATCCGGTCAAAATTAAGGCGGTCAGGCGGGCCTTTGAACAATATTTTAAAACGGTTAAAGTCAGTGGGAAAGAAACTGAATCAGATGTTTCCTGTCAGCCGAAAAGTTCAGCAGAATCTTTTACCGGAGCTTTAAATAGAGCCAAGAGTGCCCTGCTTTTGCAGAACGCCGATTTCGGGGTTGGGATAGAGGGCGGTATTGAGCAGCATAAATTCGGTGTTTTTACTTGCGGTTGGGTAGTGATTGTAGACCGGAAAGATACGGTTGGCGTTGGAACCTCTGCCCGGATGCTGGTGCCGGAAAAAATCTGGCTGGAAATCAAGAAGAAAAAGACCGAACTGGGAGCGGTTCTAGAAAGAATCACCGGAGAAAAAAACATCAAAAGAAAAGGCGGAATGTTCGGTTTGTTTACCAAAAATAAAGTAACCAGAGAAGATGCATATTTTCAGGGCGTTGTTTTTGCGCTTGCAAAATTTATCAACACCCAATATTATCAAGATGACTTAAAACTTATAGGTCAAACGTCACAAGTGTAAAACGAAAAGGAAAAAGATGATTCTTATCTATCTTAGCTGTAAAGATATTGAAGAAGCCAAAAAAATCGGGAAAACGCTTTTGGAAAAACATCTGGCTACCTGTATCAATTTTTTTCCCATACAATCGATGTTCTGGTGGGAAGAGAAAATCGAGGAAGCGGATGAGGCGGCATTGCTGATAAAAACCCTAAAACAGAATTATAAAGCCATAAAAGTCGAGGTTGAAAAAATACACAGCTACAAAGTTCCGTTTATCGGCGCTTTTAAGGTTAATCAAATCAATGAGCCTTATTACCATTATCTTAAGAAAAACGTTAAAAAATATTACGGTAAAAAATCATCTTTAGCCAAACCGAATTTAAAAGTAAAACCTTATGTCAGGTGATAATTTAAAATATATTATCGGAATTGTTGGACCTTTGGCTTGTGGCAAAGGATTGGTGGCCGATTATCTGGTCACCCATTACGGATTTGTAACTTTCTCTCTTTCCTTTATTGTTCATCAGGAAGTAAAAAACCGCGGTCTTTCTCCGACGACTCGTGGTTTATTACAGGATACAGGTGATGATTTGCGTCAAAAATACGGCGGTGATATCTTAGCCAAACGGTCTATTAATTTTTTAGAGCAGGAAGGCAGTCACCGGGTGGTTTTGGAGGGAATCCGTAATCCCGGCGAGGTGATTTATTTAAAGACTTTGCCCAATTTTGTACTGATGGCGGTTGAGGCTGATCGGTCTTTACGCTATCAACGTCTGATTGAACGCAATAAACCTTGGGATCCCAAAGATTGGCAGGGATTTTTAAAAATCGATGAAAGAGATTTGGGCAAAGGACAGGTAGCCGATGGTCAACAGGTGGGTAAATGTATAGAGATAGCCGATTATAGCATTTCGAATAATAAAGATGTCAAGAGTCTTTATGATGAGGTTGAAAAGGTGATTGATGAAATTGTAGTTGACCGCCCACACTTTAAAGAGATTTTTCACAAAACAGAATGATAAAGGAAATATTTTTTACCACATCTAATAAAAACAAATTGCACGAATTGAAAAAAATTTTACCAATTGAGATTAAATCAGTCGAATTATCCTTAGAGGAAATTCAGGAAACCGACGTGCAAAAAGTGGCCGAAGATAAGGCTAAAAAGGCTTTTGAATTAACGGGAAAAACTGTTATGGTTGAAGATACGGGAATATATCTTGATTGTCTGAAAGGGTTTCCGGGGGCGCTGGGGCGGTGGATGGAAAAGACTTGCGGTTATGCGGTTTTGTGCGATATAGTCAAGTTTAATAAGAATAATTCAGTAGTAACTAAAACCTGTTTCAGTTTTTTCGAAAAAGACCTTTGCCAGTCTTTTTTGGGAGAAACCCCGGGGATAATTTCTGAAACACCCAAAGGCAATTTAGGATTCGGTTGGGATTCAATATTTATTCCAGAAGGATCGGAAAAGACCCAGGCCGAAATGTTGCCTGAAGAAAAAAATAGTGTTTCATGCAGATATAAAGCCATTTTAAAACTTAAAGAATTTTTGCTCAAAGCCTGAAATCTTTAATTTAAAGCTCAAAACCAATATGAAACATCTGGCTATTTTTGACAAAAAAACCATCCAAAAAATTTTTTCAGGTAAAAAAACCATGGATATAAGACTTTCAAGAAGAAAAGTCTTGCCGTTTGGACATATTTCTTCGGGCGATAAGATTTTAATCAAGGAAACGGGCGGGAAAGTGTTGGGAGAGTTCAATGCCGCGCGGGTAATTTCGTATGACAATTTGGACAGTATTCAGTTAGAAAAAGTTAAACGCGATTATAACCGCTTTATAAAAATGGATTCTCTCTTTTGGCACGAGAGAGAAGATTCAAAATATGGAACAATAATTTTTATAGATAAAGTTCAACCGGTTTTAATCCCCATGTTTTTTAAGAAACGCGATCGCCGACCGTGGATGGTTTTATAATCATTCTTTAGGATTTTGAATGAAATATAAAATTTTGATACTACTTATTCCTCTAATTTTTATCGCCGGTCTTTTTATTTTTGCTGATTCAAACCTGCAATCCAATCTTGGGCCAAGCGCTGATGTTTTATCTCTTGAGAGTTCCCGCTCGGCTGCCGCGAGGCAGGAAAGTAAACCGGCTTTTTCCCGTGGTTTTTCCTTGGGAGAAAATTTAATCCAAGAAAAAATCAAAAACCAGGAAAAACTAAATATTATCATACTAGGATACGGTGGGGAAAATCATGCCGGAGCATATCTGACGGATACGATTATTTTGGGTCAGATTGATTGTGGAGGAAAAGAAGTGAAACTTGTCAATATTCCGCGGGATTTATGGGTGGAAAACCGAAAAATAAATAGTATCTATGCCGATCGGCAAAAAGCCGAAGATTTAATCGCAATCTTAGAAGACGACCTTAATCTTACCATTGATCTTTGGGTCACAATCGATTTTGACGGTTTCCGCAGCATTATTGATGAGCTTGGAGGAATAGAGATTTTGGTCCAGAAGGGCTTTGATGACTATAATTATCCGCGTAACGACAACGATCAGGTTGACGCCGGGGTAATGCATATTCATTTCGATCAAGGTTGGCAGAAAATGGATGGCGAGCAAGCCCTGCGTTATGCTCGTTCGCGTTACGGCGTGGAAGACGGGGGAGATTTTAACCGTTCATTTCGTCAACAGCAAGTTTTGGTAGCCATCAAAAATGAACTTTTAAAAGCTCAAAATATATGGCGCTATTTCAGTCTTTTTAAAATTGTCAGGGATAATTTTTCAACCAATCTTACGACTAATGAGATGTGGTCGCTTTGGGATTACCTAAGAAACGATCCTGATTTAAAAATAGAAGACAAGATTATCAGCACCGATAATTTCTTGTACGCCTCGCATACTTCGGACGGGGCTTATATTTTATTGCCCAAAGGAGGCAATTTTAAAGCCATTCAGCAATATTTAGATTTTTGACAGCCAAGAAAAAACATCCTGGGGGAGTGGTAAATGCATGTTATCAATAATAAGTTTTGCGGAGACAATTAATGGATCTTGAGCGGGCTAAAACTATTGCGGTTGCAGCAGTTAAACAATCCGGCAGACTTTTAATGGATAATCTGGAAAAAGTCAAAGCAGTGTCTTTTAAAGGGAAGAGAGACATTGTAACAGAGATTGACTTTCAGCCGGAAAAAATTATTGTTAGTTCAATTCTGAAAAACTTTCCTGGGCATAAAATTCTTTCCGAAGAAAAAGGAACAAGCGGCGGATCCTCAAAATACCTTTGGATTATTGATCCGATTGACGGGACTATTAATTATTATCATGCCAGTGCGCCCTTTAGGATTGGTTTATGTTTGCTTGAGAGCCACACGCCAATCCTTTCAGTTATTTACAATCCAGTCAAAGACCAGTTATTTTTGGCTGAAAAAGGGAGAGGTGCGACCCTGAATGGTCAAAAAATAAAAACCAGCGACAACCAGGAATTAAAGAATGCGATTGTTTTGACTCATTTATCCTCAAAAAAAGGAGCAAGAATAAGAACAATCGCAGCTTTAGAAAAAATTTTTGAAAAGACGATGCATCTTAGGATATTTGGATGTGGATTAGCTGCCATGACCTATGTTGCCACTGGAAAATTCGATATCTACTTTAACGTAAAAACGTACTCCTGGGACATTTTGCCAGGAGCTTTGTTGGTTTCCGAGGCCAAAGGAAAAGTGACTGATATTCAAGGGAATGAGATTTCAAATCGCTCAACCTCAGTTTTGGCTACCAATGGCAAAATTCATGATCAGATGCTGAAACTATTAAAAAATATATGAACTACTACGGCTTGCGCCATGGTTTTCGAGCTCGGATTGATTTTAAGCTTAAACTTATCCAAATTTGTTACGGCCTATTCTTTCGGTCTTTCTGGCATCAAAAAAGTAAGAGATAGCATCTGGGCGGATTTAAGAGTTAAAAAATAGATGTATTGCGTTTGTAAAATAAAAAGTAGATAATCTGAAAAGAAAGTCCTAATATACTCAACTTCAATTAAATTGTAAATAAGTTAAGTATTCTCCAAATTACAACCTACTATTTCTTAAGAAATTTTTGTAAAATGAGGTAATTTGGGTATATTCAAAATCCCCATGCGAAGTTTAAAAAAAC
This sequence comes from candidate division WWE3 bacterium CG_4_9_14_3_um_filter_43_9, assembly GCA_002791435.1. GTDB lineage: Bacteria > Patescibacteriota > CPR3 > CPR3. The sequence continues at coordinate 6,035 of PFXB01000101.1, read as the reverse complement.
TCTTTATTCCGCACTCAGGTAATCAATTTCATCCGCATTTAATTCGCTTCCGCATGTTAGCCCTCTATTGCTTGGTTTTGATTGTTTCTCAGTTCGCGCTAGGTTTTTTTAGTGACATTTCAAAAACCAAAGCCATAGCAGCTACCGCCATCTCCTCTCAAGAAATTGTCAATCTGACCAACCTGGAACGACAGAAAAGAGAGTTACCCTTATTAAAAGAGAATGAAATGTTAAAAAAAGCCGCTTATGAAAAAGGGTTAGATATGTTTGCCGATCAGTATTGGGCTCATGTTGCTTCGGATGGTACCACCCCCTGGGATTTTATTTTACAAGCAGGATACGATTATCTTTATGCTGGTGAAAATTTGGCCAAAGATTTCACTACTGCTGAAGGAGCGGTTAATGCTTGGATGCATAGTCCATCGCACAGGGATAATATCATCAACTCAGAGTTTCAAGACATCGGAGTAGCGGTGGTTACCGGCCAATTTAAGGGGAGCGAGACTACGATTTGTGTTCAGATGTTGGGCTCTTTATTTCAGCAGAAGACTGTAGAGAGTTTTTCTTCTTCTGAAACTACTCTTAGCCAGTCACTGCCAGAGGCAAAGCCAGACGTAACATCTCCCCAGCCGCCTATTATTTTAAAGCCGCAGGATCAAGCTATCCTCAATGATCCGCAACCTGCAATTGAGGGCATTAGCGAATCATATGCAACCGTTGCGATTTATGATCAAGATCTACTTTTAGGGGAAGTTCCGGCTGATTCACAAAATGCTTTTTCCTATCGGCCACCCGAACCCTTTCCCGAAGGGGGTCACGTTTTTTCCGCGATTGCCACCGATCAAGCTGGCAATGCAAGCGGACCTTCCTTCCCAGCTTCGGTGGTGATTGACACTTTGGCACCCTTTATTGATCTCGGATCTTTAGAGGTGACCCCTTTCTGGCGCATGGGTGAGAGAGCTATTGAAGTTAGAGTTGTCGTGCTTTCTGACCCGGATCAAGCGGTAGCCAGAATCGGAGATTTTACGCTGATTCTTACGTCGTACCAAAAAGATCTCTATGAAGGGGTATTGGTTCCTCCAACGGAAGCTTTAAACCAGAACGTGGTTTTTATTTCTGCCAAAGACAGAGCCGGGAATGAGGTTGAAACAAAGTCAAGCCTTTCTGCTTTTCCAGAACCTAACCCTCAATTATATGCAGGCAGCATTTTGGGAGAATTTATGAGCCGGAGTGAAAATATCATCAATAAACTTAAACCAAAATCGTTTCAAGAAAACATCCGCTTTTTTTATATCCTTTTTGGTTTAGTTTTAGTCCTTCTTTTTGGAGTCGACTCGGTGTCATTAAACCTCAAGGGTATGCAAAGGCAAAGCAGTCACTCTTTAACACATGCAGTTTTTTTCGGTCTTTCCCTTTTGGGAATAATCTTCGGGAGCATGGGAGTAATATTATAATTATTGACAAACGTATTTAAAAGTAGGTATAAGAAACTGATTGAAGCTTTTTTCGAAAAATTATAGACAAACTTATTAGAAACCATGTTATTAAGGTATGCCTGTCTGCTTGCCTGGCGGATCTATGCGCTAAACCAATTAAGGTTTATCCATGGGAGTAAAATGCACATCAAATATTTCAAAAATTATATTCTACCCTTAATTTTCGCCCTAACTTTTCTTTTCGGTTTTCAGCTGATGGCAAGACTCGCACTGGAACAAGACCTACAGTCATTTCTGTTAGTTGGAAGTCTGGTTTTCATTGGCGTTGTCTTAGCCACGGGATTAACTTTTATCGTTCAAAAAAAACACTATCTGGATTTAATGCCCTATTTAGTTCATCCTGTCTTTTTATTGATCGGGATATCCGGCTTCATTTTATTTAATGAAAATTTTGTTTTAAGACAAATAGTTATTTTGGGGACGTTTTTTTCCTATTTTGCGCTCTATTCCGAAAACTTCTCGGATTTGACCCATCACGTTCACGACGGAGTAAAATTTTTTATCATCTTCATGCTCTATGACTCGATTTTAGAGGGTATTCATTTTTTAGGTTTTAATTTTTATCTGGCTTTACTGCTCATATTCTTAGCCACCCTTCTTTTCCAAATTCATATGTTGTGGCGTTTAAAAGCCGGAACAAGTTCATATCTCATTGCTGCTTTTTTGGTTTCGGCAATCATTACGCTGGCAGCTTGGATTTTGCTGGATTTTTATCTTTTATCAACCTTTCTTATCCTTTCCCTGATGATTCTGGCGATTTACTATTTATTTTGGGGAATAATTCATCATCTCATTGAGAAGAATTTAACCTTCAAAATTTTCTTAGAATACCTTTTTATTTCTCTCATTATTTTTATGATGTTTTGGGGATTGACGACCGGGTTTTAAAATGGAGAAAGAAACCTTAAGACTTTTTTAGGATTTACCCTTCCCTTAAAACAACAACAGGAAATAGACAAACTTATCAAAAAACTGACTCAAAACAATTGGCCATTCCTTTGAGTTTCAGGCGCGAATCTCCACCTTACCCTCAAATTTTTAGATGAAGTTGAGAAAAATGAACTACCGCGGCTTGCGCCGTGGTATCCTCCCCGCCGATTCGGCGGGTCGGCAAGTTCGAAATCATTCGATTCATTCACGGGCGAACCCGTAGTCCTCTCGAACGATTATAAAGTTACCGACATAGTGAGGGTTGTAAAATTTGAGGCGAGCCAATACGCGCCCTTTTGATTGAGCCCGGGGTTCATCAATGTCTATCCTTCCTGGAAAAAAGTCAGAGTCTTGGTTTTAGAGTATGGCGCGCCATCCGATTCGGCAGTTTTCAAAAAAAGGATAGAGGAGGCTTTGTCCGAAATTGGTTTTCAAGCTGAGGATCGTTTGATACCTCATCTCGCTTTGGCTAGAGCAAAAGGTCCGCCATCTCAGATCTTCAATTTGATCTCTAGTGCCGCTAAATTAAGTTTAGAGGAAACAACCAGATTTAAAGTCGGGAAGATAGATTTGTACCGCAGTTTTCTCACTCCGCAAGGATCGGTTTAAAAGCGAAGTGGGTGGTTTTCCCGAATGATGAGAAAATTATTGTTCGGGTCCTTCGCCGTCCATCTGGCGGATCAGGGTAAACTCCGTTGAGGACCACAACTATTTTTTTCAGAAGTACTTCTCCATTGCGTCCTTCGACAAGCTCAGGGTTCCAGTCGAAGAATAATACCCTTTCCTTTTTATTGTTCGACCCGCCGAGTCGGCGGGGAGAATTTCCTCTTTTTTCAATGGAGTAATTCGGATATAATAATCAGCTACAGTGGTTATGAATGGAGAAAAGAATGATCGATAGAAAAATCCTCAGAGCCTCAGCCATGTTAATCGGGACCATTATCGGAGCAGGCATTTTTGGTATTCCCTATGCTTTTTCCAAAATCGGTTTCTGGGCAGGAGTCGGGTATTTAATTGTTCTCGGGACAGTTGTTTTGATGCTTAACCTTTCGCATGGAGAGGTTGTCCTTTCAACTCATGGCAGGCACCAATTAAGCGGTTATGCCGAAAAATATTTAGGCAAGAAAGGGAAAGTTTTGGCCCTGCTCTCCATGTTTTTTGGTTTTTACGGAGCACTGACAGCCTACATCATCAAAGTGGGTGAATTTTTACGGACTTTAACTAGTACCGGCAGCAGCTTTGGATGGAGTCTTATTTTTTTCGGAGTGATGGCGTTTTTAGTTCTTTTGGGGGTCAAGCTCATTTCCCGTTTTCAACTGGTTTTAGGTTTTCTGCTGATTATTGTTTTAGTGCTGATTTGCGGAATGGGTTTAAGCTGGTTTAATCCTTCCAATTTAAGTCATTTTGATCCTTCTTTTTTCTTTATGCCCTACGGGGTCATCCTCTTTGCTCTAGGAGGAGCTTCGATTATTCCCGAGATGGGAGGAATTTTTAAGCGCGAAGAACGAGGCAAACTTAAAAAGGCCATAATTTTCGGTACCGTTATTCCAATTACTCTTTATTGCATTTTTGCTTTGGTGATTGTGGGGATAACAGGGCTTAATACCTCCGACGACGCCATTGGTGGTTTAGTAAACCTGCATCCCTTTATGACTTATCTGGGAGCTTTCTTGGGGACCTTGACCATGAGTTCAACCTTTCTTTCCCTGGGAACGATTTTGAAAGACCTTTATCACTATGATTTTCACTTTCCGCCGTTTTTAGCCTGGGCCGCAGCCTGCTTTATTCCTCTCCTTCTGTTCATATCCGGAGTAACAGAATTTATCACTTTAATTATGATGGCAGGATCACTGATGGGTGGGTTTGAAGGAATCGTGATTATTTACAGTCATCGAAAAGCTCAAATTGCAGGCGATAAAAAGCCCGAATTTTCAATCCGTATCCCAACTTCAATAGAGTATATTTTAATAGTAGTTTTTGCGCTGGGGGTCGTTTATGAAATCGTGTCTTTTTTGCAAAAAGTATAACCTCGGGGAGAGGGAATGATTATTTTCAAAAATCGCCAGGACGCCGCTATCAAACTTTCTGAACAATTAATAAAATATAGCAATCTACCGGAAACACTCATTTTAGCTTTACCCAGAGGGGGTGTTGTCTTGGGGGCAGTCTTGGCTGATCGACTCAATTTACCCTTGGAGGTGGCGGTGGCCAAAAAGATAAATCCACCCTCTTCCAGCGAATTCGCCATCGGGGCAATAGCTGAAGGAGGAGGGATATTTATCGACCCGGAATATAAAAGTCAATTTCGGAAAGGATATCTCGAGCAAGAAATCAGAGCCAAGGAGGAAAAAGTTAAAGAATATCTGAGAGAATTTCGGGCGGACCAGAGAGAACTTCCCCTTTCGGGGAAAACCGTCATCCTGGCAGATGACGGAATCGCCACCGGGTACACCATGCTGGCGGCAGTCGAGTCTGTTCGCTTAAAAAATCCAGCTAAAATCGTGGTGGCAATTCCAATTATCCCTTTTGACAGAGTAAACCTCTTGAGGAGCATTGCCGATGAATTAATTTTTGTCGACAATCCAAAAGATTTCATGGCGATCGGGCAGTTCTACGAATATTTTCCCCAGGTTTCCAGTGAGGAAGTTAAGGAAATTCTGGCCAAACGCGCAATAAAAGTCAAAAATTAAGGTAGTTCTCCACTACGGTCGAACAATAAAGTCATTATTCTTCGACTAACCCGCCGAATCGGCGGGGCATGGAGAAGTACCGTAAAAATTCAAAATAAAAGGAGGTTCAACATGGAGGATTTAAACCTGACCAATAAAAAAGTTTACCTGGTGATTGCTTTTAAAGATTTTCGTGATGAAGAGCTGTTAATCCCTAAAGAAATTTTAGAAAATCAGGGAGCCGAAGTTTTGGTTGTGTCAACCGAGCTAGGGGAAGCTCAGGGAGTTTTGAGAGAAAAGGTTGAGGTTGATTTAACGATTTTTGAGATGGATATTGCCTCCTGCGATGCCGTAGTTTTTGTGGGTGGTCCAGGTGCGGCCAGTCTTTTTGAAAATCCGACTGCCCTGCAGATTGCCAAAGAGGCTTTTGAAAAAGGAAAAATTGTGGCAGCCATCTGCATAGCGCCCATGATTTTAGCCAACGCCGGGGTTTTAAAAGGTAAAAATGCCACGGCCTTTTCCAGCTTAGGCGGAAAATTTAAAGAGTTGGGAATTAATTATCTCAATGAAGATGTGGTGGTTTCTGAAACTATTATTACGGCCCAAGACCCCAAAAATGCTCAGGCCTTCGGGGAAAAAATAGCCCTGCTTTTGTCACAACGAGGTTAAGGTTTGATCAAAGAGTTGGAATCACAGACCAGTTCATTTTGTAAATTGAAGCAATTCGGGTATAATTAAGTTTGTGTTTAGGGCCCCGTAGTCTAGCGGCCTAGGACGTTGCCCTCTCACGGCAGAAACACGGGTTCAAATCCCGTCGGGGCTAAGAATGATTATAGGAGGAAATGATGTTGGAAAAAATCACATTTATGGGTTTTTGGGCTACTGTTCTAATTTTTACAACCGCCTTAATCTCGCCGGTTTTTGCCAGTGATTCTTTTGT
>PFXB01000043.1 GCA_002791435.1 candidate division WWE3 bacterium CG_4_9_14_3_um_filter_43_9 | reverse complement strand
ACCGAGAAATTACGCATCGTGCCGCCCGAGAATAAGTTCAAAAATCCTAAAAATTGATTTTGGGTAAAAAGATTCTTGAGGGCCTCCAAATTAACCCCCGGGACTGGAACATGAGAAAAAAGACGAAAAACTATTAGTATCCCGAGAGTAAAAAGGATCTTATTTCTCAGATCCGGAGTTTTATAAATATTTTTCAAAACTTCTTTCATAGAGTTTTATAAATATTTTTCAAAACTTCTTTCATGCGGTTTTAATCTCTCCGCCAGCGGCTTTAATCTTGATGTTCGCCCCTTTAGAACAAGGGATTCCTTTGATGATTATTTTTTTAGTCAATTGTCCGTCTCCCAAGATTTTTACCCCGTGTTTCCAATTCTCGGGGACCAATCCCAAACTTACCAGATTTTCAAGGGTTATTTCCTGACCATCAGCCATAAAATTGAAATGGGCAACATTAAAAATTAAGGGTTTTTTGCCTAAATGTTTAAAGCCTTTTTTATAAGGCAGGCGCCGAATAAAAGGCAACTGCCCTCCCTCAAATCCAAGTTTAACTTTTCCCCGAGCTTTCTGGCCCTTAGTACCTCTACCACTGGTTTTTCCTCTTCCTGAGCCATAGCCTCGTCCGATTCTTCTTTTTTGCTTGGTTGTTATTTTTGGCAACTTGTGAAGCGACATAGTAAAAACCTACCTTTAACTTTCTTTTTTGATAAACTTAGTTTTTTCTTCCTTTTCGGAATCAATCTTTTTTGGAGGCTCAATATTTTTTTTACTGCGAGCTCGATAAATTTCTTCCTGAAAAATTATGGTTTGAAAGGCCTTAAATGTAGCATATACATTTGAAGCTTGATTGGATGTCCCCAAAACTTTGCTCAAAATATCCTTAATTCCAGCCGCCTCAACCACAGCCCGAACCGCCCCGCCAGCAATTACTCCTGTTCCAGGAGCTGCCGGACGCAAAATAATTTTAGCCGCCCCTCTTTTGATTTTAATCTCATGAGGAATGGTTTTTGCAACCATCGGAATTTTGATGAGATGTTTTTTGGCATAAGTTGAACCTTTGCGGATGGCGCCGGCCACATCAGCTGCCTTACCCAAGCCTACGCCTACCCGTCCTTTCCCATCACCGACCACCATAATGACCGAAAAACTGATGCGGTTCCCCCCTTTGGTTTTTTTCGAAACCCGATTGACCTGCACCACTTTTTCCGTAAATTCTTTTTCAGTTTTTTCCTGATAAGTTCGTTTTTGAAATTTCTGCTCCATCGAAAACCTCTTTCAGCAAATATTTTTTATCTTCCTGGCTTCCTAGAAACTTAATCCGCCTTCACGCGCCCCTTGTGCAAAAGCCTTGATACGTCCGTGATATTTATGTCCGCCGCGGTCGAAGACCACTTTTTTGATCTTCTGAGACAGAGCCTTTTCGGCTAATTTACCGCCGAGAAGCTTGGCTTTCTCAAGTTTAGTCAACTTTTTGCTACCTGCTTCTTTTAATTCTTGAGACACGGCACTGGCCAATGTTTTCCCTTGCTCGTCATCGATAATCTGTCCATATAAATGTTTATTGGAACGAAAAACCGACAGTCGGGGACGATCTTTCATGTCCCTGATTTTAGCTCGAATGCGAATTTTCCTTTTTTGACGATTCTCAAGTTTCTTGTCTGCCATTTTTATTGACTCCTATTAAGATTCATTTTGCCCCGAAAGATGACCCGGTTTTGGCTGCTTTGCCGGCTTTGCGTTTGATGATTTCATCTTTATACTTAATCCCTTTGCCGGTATACGGATTGCACTTTTTGTTTTTTCTTATCTCTGAGGCAACTTTACCCACCTTCTCTTTATCAATCCCGGAAATCAGGATCTGGTTTCCAGAAACCTTAATTTCTATCCCCGACGGAATCGGATATACAATTGGGTGAGTAAATCCAACATTCAGATGTAATTTTGCCCCTTCAACCCGAGCTTTATAACCAACGCCGATAATCTCCAACTCTTTAGTAAATCCCTCCGTTACTCCTAAAACTTTATTAAAAACCAAGGAGCGAATGGTACCGAATAGCGCCTGAGTGGCCTTTTTATCACCAATCTGTTTCACCCGCAAGATCTGATTGTCAATTTCGATGGCAATGCCCGGCGGAATGGATTGTTCCATTTCTCCCCCAGGACCCTTAATCTTTAAGGTATCATCCGTCTTTTGGATTTCAACATTAGCTGGAATAGCAATCGGTAAACGGCCGATTCTTGACATTAATTAAAACTCCTTTATCTTATCTGGCAAAGAATCTCGCCCCCTAATTTTTTCTTGAAAGCTTCCCTGTCCGTCAGCAACCCCTGAGAAGTTGAAATGATGTTTATTTTCGAACGATCAGGGCGGATCTTCTTGACTTTGATATACCTTCGCAATCCCGGTTTTGATATTCTCTCCAGCCCCAAGATTATAAAGTGATTTTTAACAAATTTGAGATAAATTCTAATCGTTTGATCTTCGATTTTATAATCTTCAATCAATCCTTCCTGTTTCAAAATCTTGACCAACATTTCTTTAATCTTGGAATGCGGAGCCTCTGTTTCTTTTTTCCTGGCCATTCCGGCGTTACGGATCTTAGTTAATAAATCAGCAATAGGATCAGAAGACATAAAAATAACTCCTTTACAATGAAGCCTTGGTTAAACCGGGGATTTCCCCTTTTAATGCCAACTCACGAAAACAAATACGGCAGACGCCGAAATAACGGATATATCCCCTTTTGCGACCGCACAGCCTGCAGCGGCGTACCAACCTTACCGAATATTTTGGTTTCTTTTTGGCTTTGACGATCTGACACTCTTTTGGCATCTTCCAAACTCCTTAATCCTTCGACTCCCCTTCGATAAACTCAGGGTCGCTCAGGATGAGGGTGAAAATTATGATTCACCCTCAGTTTAATCTGATCTTAACGACATGCCTAAAAGTCTGAGCAATTCTTGGGCTAATTCTGGTTTCTTGGCTGAAGTTCCAATCGTAATTTCGAGACTGCGCGTTTTTCCGAGTTTAGCCGTATCAATTTCAGGAAAAATATTTTGCTCGCGAATGCCCAAGGTATAATTCCCCTGCCTGTCGAATGATTGAAGGGAAAGCCCTCTGAAATCTCTGACTCTGGGTAAAACGACATTAAACAGTTTGTCTAAAAACTCGTACATTCTGTCTTTACGTAGAGTCACCTTGCAACCGATGGCCAAACCTTTACGAATCTTAAACCCTGCGATTGATTTCTTGGCCAAGGTCGCAACCGGTTTTTGCCCGGAAATTAAAGTTAAATCAGCCAACGCTTCCTCTAATTCCTTCGGATTCTGGGCAGCTACTCCAACACCCATATTGATGGTAACTTTGGTGAGGCGAGGCGCTGCCAATGAATTTTTAACCCCATACCGTTGGCTGAAAATTGGGAAGACTTCTTTGAGATATTTTTCTTTTAATCTAGTCTTCATCTTCTATCCTTTAAGTAAAAACTTGTTTACATTTTTTACAGAATCTGTATTTTCGTCCGTCAGGTTCAATTTTAAAACCAACCTTGGTTGGTTGGCTACATTTAGGACAAATAAGCCTGATGTTGGCCACAGGTATGGGTTTGGCTAAATCTATAATTCCGCCCGGTTTTTTGTTACCTTGGGGCTTCTGATGCTTTTTAACCAAATTTAATCCTGGGAGGAGGATTTTGTCTTCTTGGCTGAAGACTTTGTCAACCTTGCCCTTCTTGCCGGCATCTTTGCCCTTGACTATTTGAACTTCATCACCGGAATGAATCTTCATAACTTTTCTATTAGTACTCATTCCAAAACCTATGGTCCTAGGTCATCCTGAGTCCGCCAGCTGGCGGATCGAAGGATCTAGTCACGAAGTGACGCTTCCGCTAGATTCTTCGCTACGCAAAGCTCCGCTCAGAATGACATGAGAGAGGTTTTGACATGGACTCTAGATAACCTCCGAAGCTAAAGAAATAATCTTATTAAATCCTTTTTCCTTAATTTCGCGCGCAATGGGACCGAAAATTCGGCTTCCCTTCGGATTGCCGTCTTTATCGATAATTACCACCGCATTATCGTCAAAACGAATGTGGGAGCCATCGGTGCGTCTTTTCTCCTTTTTAGTGCGCACCACCACCGCTTTTTCAACCTGATGAACTTTAACAACACCGTTGGGATCGCCTTCCTTGACCGCCACCGTTAAAATTTCACCCAGAGTGGCGCTTCTTCTTTTTGATCCGCCTTGAATATGAATACAAGCTACTTTCTTGGCTCCTGAATTATCAGCTACGTTAAGATGTGTTCCAACCTGAATCATTGCTTTACCTCATGCTAAAATCTTTATAATTCTCCATTTTTTGGTCTTGCTCATAGGTCGGCTTTCCTGGATAACTACTTTTTGTCCAATTTTAGCCTGAAGTTGATTATCAACCGCATACCTTTTCCGCTTGATCATCCTTTTTCGATAAAGCGGGTGAACGGTAAATTTAGTTACCTCAACAATCGCCGTCTTTTGCATTCTGTCGCTGGTAACCTTACCTTGAATTTCTCTTTTTGATTTTGCCATCATATCTCCTTGCCAGACAGAGTTTTCGCCTGGTTTAAAATTTGAACCTGTTTTAAGCGAGTCAAAATTTGAGCAATTTTTTTGCGCTGCAGTCTGACTACTTGGGTGTTTTTTTCCTTTCCAATCTTCAGATTAAGTCTTGTCTGTAAAAGCTTTTGTCTTTCTTCAGACAATCTTCGGCGCAGTTCTGAATCATTTACTTCCTGTTTTAATTCAACTTTGAAATTTTTCTTTAGATCTTTATTTTTAGCCATCAATTAAACTTTCTCTTCTTTCTCAATCACTTTGGTTTTTATCGGCAACTTTCTCCCGGCTAACCATAAGGCTCTTTTGGCTAGATCCGCGCTAACGCCGGCCATTTCAAAAATCATGCTACCGGGTTTGACTGTCGCCGTATAATGATCAACCGGACCTTTACCTCCTCCCATTCTTACCTCCTGGGGTTTTTTGGTTGCCGGCTGATGCGGAAAAATTCTGATCCACACTTTGCCGCCTCTTTTCGTGGCATGTACGATCGCTTTACGGGCAGACTCCAATTGATTGGAGGCAAGATGGGCGGCTTCTTCCGACTTCAATCCAAATTCTCCAAATTCAATTTTGCTTCCGCGATAAGCTTTCCCTCTCAATCGTCCACGGAAACTTTTACGATATTTAGTTTTTTTAGGTGTCAGCATCTCAGTTTATCCTTTTTTCTTCAGTTGCTTCAGCTTTTGCCTTTTCCTTGCCACCCTTATTCTTTTTTCTCACCGATTTTATCCCTCGATTAATCCAAACTTTAACTCCGATTGTCCCATATTTGGTAAAGGCCGTGCTTCTCGCAAAATCAATTTCCGCATTCAAGGTCTGCAGAGGCACTGATCCTCGAGCAATCTTTTCAGTGCGCGCCATCTCTGCTCCTCCCAGCCTCCCATTAACCTCAAGCCTTGTCCCCTTAGCTTTAGCGCCCATGATTCTTTCGGCTATGCCATTTAAGATTCTCTTGGCCGGAAGTCTTCTTTCTATTTGGCGAGCGATATCATGTGCAATAAGGTTAGCCGAAAGATCTGGAGTTTTAACCTCCGAGACTGAGACCTGAACTTTTCCGGCTGAGATTTTCTCTAATTGTTTACGGATTTCCTCAATTCCGGAACCAGCCCTGCCGATTACCATCCCCGGCTTAGCCACGAAAATATTGATTTTGATTTTTTTTAAGGAACGTTCTATCTCCGCTCTATCCAGACCAACTTTTTGAAGCTTCTTTTCCAAAAATTTCCTAATTTTTAGGTCTTCATGTAAAAAGTCAAGATAATTTTTTTCAGTAAACCAGTTTGACTGCCATTGAAATTGTGTCCCGATGCGAAATCCTACCGGATGAGTTTTATGACCCACTCTTTGCCTCCTTTTTGTTCTTCTCTTCTTTTTTAGGCTTAAAGGTATCCTTTTGGCCTTTTTGAGGTGCTTCCTTCGATAAGGAAAGTTTGGCTATCTCACCTTTACGCGCCGCTGGGGCTTTTTTCTTTAAATCTTCAACACTTGTTAAATAGATCTTGATGTGGCTGCTTTTCTTTAAAATCGGATGTGCCATTCCTCTGGAACGCGGACGCCATCTTTTTAACATCGGACCTTTTAAAACTTCGATCTTTAAAATTTTCAAGTTCTCTCTTTTAAGATTAAAGTTATTTTCAGCATTAGCTACGGCTGATTCAACCAACTTAAATAAAGGCTTGGCCGATCCTTTCCCCATAAATTTGAGATAAGATAAAGCCTCGTTGACTGTCCTCCCTTTGATCTGTCGGACCACCGGCCCCACTTTAGAGGGTGACTTTCTGAGATATTTAATTTGAGCTTTGACGACTTCCATTTATTTATTCCTTCTTGGGTGCATTCAATTCAGGCGCCAATCCTTGACCGCGCGCTACCTTCCCCTTCTTGCTATGACCACGAAACGTCCGCGTGGGCGAAAACTCACCTAATTTATGCCCAACCATTGATTCGGAAATAAAAACCGGATTAAAAATTTTTCCGTTGTGAATCTCGATTGTTAAACCAACCATCTCCGGACTAATGTCGGAGTTGCGCGCCCAAGTGCGAATATTTCCTTTTATTTCGCCACGTTTCACCTTCTCGACTTTACGAGCTAGTTTAGAATCTACATATGGTCCTTTTTTCCGGCTACGACCCATTTTACTTTCTCCGTTTTACAATTAATCTATCTGATTTTTTCCCTGGCTGGCGAGTTTTGCCAAAAGCCCGCTTCCCCCAAGGGGTTTTGGGCGGCATACCTGTTCCCGATCTGCCTTCGCCACCGCCGTGGGGATGCGCATTGGGATGCATGGCAACTCCACGAACCTTAGGCTTTCTTCCCAGCCACCTCGATCTTCCGGCTTTACCCAATTTGATATTTTTATGATCCGGATTAGTAAGCGCTCCCAAGGTTGCTAAACACTGTTGCAGCACGAGACGGATTTCACCTGAAGGCATTTTAAGCTGAGCATATTTTCCTTCTTTGCTCATTAAAACCGCGCTACTTCCTGCGGAACGAACCATTTTGGCTCCCTGCCCGGGCTCCAGTTCAATATTATGGACGATGCTCCCCGCTGGTATTTTTGACAAAGGAAGGGCGTTGCCGGTTTTTATCTCAGCCTCTTCCCCTGACATTAAAATATCGCCGACTTTTATCCCTTCCGGGGACAGGATATAACGTTTTTCGCCATCAAAATAATTTAAAAGAGCAATAAAGGCTGTGCGGTTAGGATCATACTCGATCTCCGCTACCCGGGCTTTAATATTTATTTTGTCACGACGAAAGTCAACAACGCGATAAAGCCTTTTTCTTCTACCACCGTGATGTCGGACAGTAATTCGGCCTTTCATTCCGCGGGCCGAAACCTTCGGCAAGGGCCGGGTCAGCTTTTTCTCCGGATCTTTGGCGGTAAACATGTCGTACCTAATCCCGGTTTTTTGCCTTTGTCCTGCTGTTGTCGGTCGATATCTTTTAATCGCCATTATTTGCTCCCGGTCTCAAAAATCTCAATTTTCTGATCGGGCTTGATGGTCACGACCGATTTTCTCCTGTCTTGCCTTTTGCCCTCTTTCCTTATTTTTCCAAAGTGGACTTTTTTACCCCTGATATTGATAACTTTTACGTCCAAAACGTCAACTTTGAATTGCAATTCAACAGCTTGGGCAATTTGCCTTTTGGTCGCGTTTTTGGAAACCCAAAAAGTATATTGATTGCGGGCAGTTTCATCAATGCTTTTTTCGCTAATGACTGGTCCTAGTAATATATTTTGAATTTCACTCATCGTAACCCTTGCTCTGGCCTCTTTGAGGTTTTCGGCTTATCTTTTTTGGTTATCTTGGATAACCGTGGCTTTCTGTCCGCCGTTTTGGCGATCTTACCTTTAATTGAAGTGTTTTCTTCTTTCTTCTTCCCGGCTAAAAAAACTTGATTTAACTTTGCCAAACTTTCTTTGAGTAAAATAATATTTTGATTTTTAAAAACGACATAAGCGTTTAAATCGCCAGCTAAAACTGTCTCTACCTCGGGAATATTCCTGGCAGAAAGATAAATTGTTTTGTCTGTTTCGGGCAGGACTAAGAGCTTCGATTTTTCCAATTTGAGGTTTTTAAAGATTTTTACCAGCATTTGGGTTTTTATCTGAGGCAGTTTTAAACCTTCTAGGATGAATGTCTTTTTATCCGCGACTTTGGTGGAAAGAGCTGAAAATAAAGCCTTTCTCCTCATGAGTTTATTTATTTTTAAAGAGTAGTCCCTGTTCTTAGGTCCATGGGCAACCCCGCCCTTGGTCCAAAGTGGCGAGCGGGTCGAACCCTGTCGGGCCCTGCCGGTTCCCTTTTGCTTCCAGGGTTTTTTCCCACCGCCAGACACATCTCCTCGGGTTTTGGTGCGAGCTGTTCCTTGTCTTTGATTGGCAAGATAAACCCTTACTGCCTGAGCAATTAAGGTCGGATTGAATTCAACGCCAAAAATTCTCGGTTCAAGTTTTATTTCTTCGACCAACTCTCCGCTGGATTTGTAAAGATTAGCTTTAGGTTCCTTCATAAATAGTTTTTCAAATAAACCGATTACGATTCAGATGTTTCAACTTTGAAGAATCTCGCTTGGTTTATCGTTTTTTGACCTGCCTTGGTCTGTTTTTTAATTAAATCTGTCTATTATTGTTTCTTTAAGTACACGATCGCATTCCGATGGCCAGGCACAGCACCACTGATGCTCAGAAGATTATTCTTGTCATCAATCGCGATGACCTTGAGTCCCTTGGTAGTTACTCTTTTTCCGCCCATTCTCCCGGCCATTTTTTTACCTTTATACACTCTGCCTGGGGTGGTGGTGGAACCGATCGACCCCGGAGCACGCAACCTGTCAGATTGACCATGAGTTTTAGGCCCACCGGCAAAACCCCATCTTTTCACTACTCCGGCAAAACCCTTTCCTTTCGATCGACCCATAACGCAAACTTCTTCCCCAACCTGGAAGACTTCGGTTAAATGAATTTTTTGGCCGACTTTAACATCACCTTCTTTGATCATTTTGAATTCTGCCAGAAAGCGAGGTTTTTGTTTTATGTTTTTAAAATGGCCCATCTGCGGCTTTTTAAGAAGCTTCGGTTTCAGATTGCCAAACCCGACCTGACAAACTTCATAGCCATCTTTTTCTTGGGTTTTAACTTGAGTAACGATGCACGGCCCAACCTCCAAAGTGGTAACGGGAACAGCCGCACCCTCCTCGGTGAAAACCTGAGACATTTCTATTTTACGTCCGATTAAACCTTCGATCATCGTAAAGCTTTTCTATTGAAAAAGAAGTAATCCGTTTAAAAACGAATCACTTCCCTCTCAAATATAGACCTAATACTTAAAAAAAGTTACAACTCTATGGGCAAATTTTTCCCCCTTGAGAGTAGAATTATCTAACCAAATCAATATTTAATTTCAATATCCACTCCGGCCGGTAAGTCTAGGTGCATCAAAGAATCGATGGTCTTCGAAGTTGGTTCTAAAATATCGATTAAGCGCTTATGAATCTTCATCTCAAAGTGTTCACGCGAATCTTTATGAATATGAGGTCCTCTGATAACCGTGAATCTTTTCTTTTCGGTAGGTAAAGGCACCGGACCCGCCACTTTGGCTCCGGTTCGGATGGCTGTATCTACAATTTCCTCAGCTGTCTGATCAATTACCCTTGCGTCATAAGATTTTAAACGAACGCGAATTCGCCCTTTAGTCATTGTGTCTTTACCTTAAATCCTAAAACAAACTGATAGATTCTCATATAATTTTTTAAAACTGCCACAAACCTTTTAGTCGTGGTGTTTTGTCATTCTCTCTCTTTCCTGACTTTTTGGTATAGTCCTTTAAAAACAGAGTTTTGATCGTACCGATCATGCTCGACCCTTTTTATGGTCATTCCGAGCCCTTCGACTGCGCTCAGGGTAAACTCCGTCGAGGAATCCCTCTGGTTGTCCTCATTCTCCGCTCTGTTTAGGCTTAGCTTTCCGCGCTTACCTCCCAACGGGATCCTGAATCCCTCCGATTCGGCGGGCAGGCAAGTTCAGGATGACACTGACGGAAGGCGGGATGATCAGTTGTTCTAACAACCCAATATATTAAAAATCCCTGCCTTGCAACTTCAAGCGATAACTTTGGCAATTACCCCAGCTCCGACCGTATGTCCGCCTTCTCGGATGGCAAAATGTAAACCCTCCTCCAAGGCCACCGGCTGGATTAACTTACCCTTGAGTTTAATATTGTCTCCCGGCATGATCATTTCTACCCCCTGAGGCAATTCAACCTCTCCGGTAACGTCAGTGGTGCGCAGATAAAACTGCGGCCTGTATCCCTTAAAGAACGGGGTGTGTCTTCCGCCTTCTTCTTTGGTTAAAATATAGACTCCGGCTTCAAATTCAGTATGCGCCTTGACCGATCCCGGAGCTGCTAAAACCATTCCTCTTTCGATATCGGTTCTTTCAACCCCGCGCAACAAACAACCAACGTTATCTCCCGCCTGACCTTCATCCAAAATTTTCTTAAACATTTCAACTCCGGTCACGACACACTTTTTGACCGTATCCCTAATACCCACGATTTCAACTTCATCGTTAATATGGACCTTACCGCGCTCAATCCTACCAGTGGCAACCGTACCCCTGCCGGAGATAGAAAAGACATCTTCAACCGGCATTAAAAAAGGCTTGTCAACCGGCCGCACCGGAACCGGAATATAATCATCTAAGGCGGCTATCAAATCCCAGATCGCTTTGACCCATTTATCTTCCTTGTTGGTCACATCCGCGGCTTCTAAAACTTTCAGGGCAGAGCCTCTGATAATGGGAATTTCATCGCCCGGAAATTCGTATTTGGTGAGGAGTTCCCGGATCTCCATCTCTACTAAATCTAAAAGTTCCGGGTCTTCCACCATATCTACTTTATTTAAAAAGACGACAATCTTGGGAACACCTACTTGTCTGGCTAAAAGAATATGCTCACGCGTCTGAGGCATGGGTCCGTCCGCGGCCGACACAACCAAAATAGCCCCATCCATCTGGGCTGCACCAGTAATCATATTCTTGATATAGTCGGCGTGCCCCGGGCAATCAATATGAGCATAATGAAATTTGGGGGTATTATACTCAACATGAGTAATGGCAATCGTAACTCCTCTTTCTTTTTCTTCAGGAGCGTTGTCGATCGAATCAAAGGAGCGGAATTGAGCTAGCTTTTCGCCTTCCAAAACTTTGGTGATTGCCGCAGTCAGGGTCGTTTTGCCATGATCAACGTGCCCAATGGTACCTACATTTTTGTGAGGCTTGGTTCTTTCAAATTTTTCCTTTTCTGCCATTTTTGTTTAACCTCCGTGTTTTTATAATGAAAACGTCTACTAGAGTTTCGGATTTTTTAAATTATAGATTCCCACAGGCTTTACGCCGTGGTACTCTGAAATCGCAGGTTCCCGCCGAATCGGCGGGCGACT